>JAFMDF010000611.1 GCA_017857395.1 Bacteroidota bacterium
GTAGTTTCACTATTGATGCAGCTGCGCAATTGAATAATCAGGCAAGCATGATGAACAGAAACGTAAAACAGAAAAAGGAAAAATCTGATGTTGTTCCTAATTTTCACGCAGAAACACCTACTGAATTTAAAACACAACTCAATGCGCTTGCCAATGAATATATGCAACTAAAGGATGCTTTTGTAGCAACCGACGTCGCAACCGCAGCTATGGCAGCCGAGAAAGTAGTGGCTCAATTGGAAAAAGTAGATATGAGTTTGGTCAAAGGAGCCGGACATATCTATTGGATGGAACAACTCGATGCCTTACAAGCGCACAGTAAAAAAATAACCGAATTAGACGATGTAGAAGCGCAACGCAAACAATTTGGTTTTCTTTCAACTGCTTTAATCAATTCAATTGAAGCTTTTGGGGCAACTGGCCAATCCTTATTTGTTCAGTATTGTCCAATGGCTTTTGATAATGAAGGAGGAAACTGGATTTCATTAGAGGAAGGTATTAAAAATCCTTATTTCGGTGATAAAATGATGAAGTGCGGTTCTGTTAAAAAAGACCTTTCCAAATAGGTGACTCCAGTCTCTACTCAACAAAATTCAGGAGCTGTACGCCGACAAGTTCATAATCATTAATATTAAACTTCGTTAAAATGAAAAAATATCTAATCGTAGTTTGTCTTATTATTTTGGGTACTCCAGTTTTCGGGCATGTTGATTTACTAAGCCCAAAAGGAACAGAAACCTATTCGGTAGGAACAGTCCTTTCGATTAATTGGGAAGAAACAATCCCTCATAGTATTCAAAACTGGGATATACTATTCTCGGTAGATGATGGGCAAACTTGGGATACCATTCAAGCAGATATTGATGTAGCGACTTTTCATTATGAATGGACCGTTCCAAATACTATCACCAATCGAGCAAAAATTCAAGTAGTTCAAGACAATGATGAGTCGTATATGGATTATTATGGAATTAGTGGAATATTTACAATTCTACCTGATTCACTTGGTCAGGGGAAACTTTTTATTCCTTCTGTTTTATCGGGAGAAGAAATTAATCTTAGTTTCCAAAAAGGACAAGTAGCTTTCTTGGATGGAATTATGACCAACACTTACGGTTATAATCAAGATTATTTGGGCCCTACTTTAATATTGAATAAAGGGGATGCTGTCAGGTTAAATGTGACTAATAATTTATCAGAAACAACGACTGTCCATTGGCATGGGATGCATGTATCTCCTGAAAATGACGGCGGCCCGCATACACCTATCAAAGCAGGAGAAACATGGTCTCCTTCCTTTACGGTATTAGACAATGCGGCTACTTATTGGTATCATCCACATCTTCATGAACATACAGAAGAACAAGTGACAAAAGGAGGGGCAGGGTTTATAATAGTTAAAGACCAAGAAGAAACCCAATTGGAGTTACCTAGAACGTATGGAGTAGATGACATTCCCATCGTTATTCAATCAAGAGCTTTTGATAGTAACAAACAGCTTTTATCCAATACCGCTGCCGATGATGTAATTTTAACAAATGGCACTTTAGATGCCTTTTTCGATATTCCTGCCCAAGTAGTTCGGTTTCGTTTACTCAATGGTTCAACCGAACGTGTCTATAATTTAGGTTTTGAGGACAACTTAAATTTCTTTCAAATTGCATCTGATGGTGGTTTGTTAAATGCACCTGTTTCTTTGACCAGACTTCAATTAGCACCAGGAGAACGAGTAGAAATTTTAGTGGATTTGTCTACTCATCAAGGACAATCCATTAATTTAATAAGCTTTTCTTCAGAACTTCCGAGCGGTACTTACGGAGCCTCCAATCCAAGTGTGATGCCAATGGGGAGTATTGCAGGGTATAATAATAATCCATTGAATGGTAGTGATTTTACTATATTACAACTGAATATTGCAGCCTCAACAACAAATCCAATTACCTCGATTCCTGTTACGCTCATTAATAATACGCCCTATTCTCAAAATAATATCAATACAAGCCGAAGCCTTACTTTCCAACCTGCCCAAATGGGACCGAATGGTATGCTCAATGGGCCTTTTGTCATCAACGGAGCTGGCTTTAATCAGGAGGTTGTCAATTATGAAATACCGCTTAATAATCTCGAAATATGGGAGCTAAGGAATCAAACTGCTATTGCACATCCTTTCCATATTCACGATGTCCAGTTTTATATTTTAGACATTAACGGACAGACTCCTCCTCCGAATATGCAAGGAAGAAAAGATGTAGTCCTTGTTCCACCAATGAACGGAACGGTAAGATTCATCGCTAAATTTGATGACTTTGCCAATAAAGAAGTACCCTATATGTACCATTGCCACATGCTCAGCCATGAGGACGATGGGATGATGGGGCAATTTATTGTTTTTGGCAATACAACTAGTACCATCGAAGAAGAGAAAGACCTTATTTATATCTATCCAAATCCAACCGCTGATAATATACAGCTGACTGGCTTAAGTCCTGCTATCATTGAATTGTACAGTACTTCTGGGCATCTTCTGGAACGCAGAGAATCGGCTAATATTGAGGAACAATTTAGCCTAAATAAGTATGCAGCTGGAGTTTACTATTTCAATATAATGACTCAAAAATCGAGTAGGGCTTATAAAATCGTGAAAGAATAAAGTGATTCATTAAATTTTAAATTCTAAAGTAGAAATCCCTTTCAAATTAGCTACTAGATAAAATTCAAAACTATGAGATATACAATCAATTTCTTTTTGTTGCTCCTAAGTT
>JAFMDF010000612.1 GCA_017857395.1 Bacteroidota bacterium
AAATTGAAGAATATTAACTGCCGCTAACTTCTTGCGCAAACCACTAGGTAATTATGATTTAGTAATGTCAAAATAATAGATTCGTTATTTAGACACTCCAAGGCATTGAAGATGTTTGGAGGCCTGCCAACAAAATGGCGGAATATTTTCAACCATTACTTATTTCTTTTATTTCGCCGTGAATTAATAGCATTTATACTAAAATAAATTGATAGGAAGTGCTTTCATCCAGATAGTTATCGGGATGGAAGCACTAATTATTTTAGTATAAAATCTAATATCAATTGATATTAGCCACGATTTTGTTCAGTTTCCCTAATCAATTAATAATTGACTAATCAGTCAACTTAAATTACGCCGCAGCTCTATCTGTTTGCATAATACCAAATATATTTTGTTCCAAATCTTTGAAATAAGCCATCCATCCAATACCGGGAACTGGAAATTTAGGGACAATCACTTCTCCACCTTCTTTTCTAATATCAGTTAAGGTATGTTCTACATTTCTTACCTCGATTGCATTGGTTAAAGACCGAGCAGATTTTGCTTTTCTTAAAAAAGGATTGCCAAATACTTGATGTTCAGATGATTCAACACAAGCCGTCCACCTTTTTTGGTTAATAGATGGTTGAAAAGTCCAACCAAAAACTTGATTATAAAAAGCAATTGATTTTAAGGGAGTGCTTGTAGGGACATCAAATTTAGTTATTCTATACATATTTGTCTATTTTAAAGAATGAAGTAAAATCATTACAAGACAAATGTAAACCAAAAAGTTTTAAAAATGAAATATTTTGACACAAAAAAGTTTATTTATTTTATTTCGACGATTTATTTAATAAAAAACCGCTACAATTATCAATTGTAGCGGTTTTTTAAAATACTGATAATCAGTATTTTATTATGAATTAAGTTGAAATTAATACCGAAATGTAAATTTTAAAACATTTTTATTTAATTTGATTGCCAATTAACTAAACCTCGAATATTTATACTCAAATTCGACTCATTGTGAACCCACAACTTGGATTTTTAATCACAACCCATTTGATTCTTAGCTAGTGGATCATTAAACGGAAAGCAATACCCAGAAAGCACTCTTTCAGGAACATAACGGTCTAAATTATTATCATAAAGTGCATGTTCGATAAACTCGGTAATTAAAAGCACTTCTGTATCAGTTAATCCAAGTGGCTTAAATTCAGGGTCTAGATTTTCATCTGGAACACCTGCATTTTCTTTAATAGCTGCATTTTTATAAGTAACTATTTCCTTGATACTATTTAAACTACTGCCGTGTCCATAGAAAGGTGAATCTTTTAAATTGTATAATTGAGGAATTTTAAATTTATACATATCTTCTTCTTGACCAGTAAATCCTGCTCGCCCTAAGCGTTCTTTATCAGTCATACTTACCTTAAAAGATTGATGACTTACTTGCACCAAATCCATCATACCAATAGCTGAAAAATCCATTTTATTGAGTGCTGGCCCTGTATGACAATTCACACATTCTGCTTTGCCAAAGAATAAAATAGCGCCTTCTTTTTCTGTTTGAGACATAGCATTGTCATCTCCCTTTAACCATTTTTGGAAAGGAGATTGGTTGGCTAATAAAGTCCGTTCATAAGCAGCAATGGCAAGTCCTGCCTGTTCTCTATTAAATCGTTCTTCTTCTGGAATATCAGGAAAAGCGGCATTGAATAAGGATTTATAGCCATAAGTGGTTAAGAAGCTATCTTCCAAGCCCATTCTATGCACTTTTAACCCTGCAATTGCTTGTGTTTCTGTTCCTTCATACCCCAAATAATTAGTTTCTATGGGCGTACCATATACCCAAGCATCTCCAGTGTTGGCATTTAAACCTGTTGCCCCAAATTGACCATTCCAAAGCATTACTTTTTGATAGGCGACATGGAGGGTAGTAGGGGAGCGAATAGGTTGAACGTCAAGGGAATCTCCTTGATAAAGGCTGCCTCTCATTCTTCCTTCTCAATTAACGCCAAAACCAATGCCCCCTTCCGCTATTCCTTGAAAACGGCCTGCTTGGAAACCTGCTGAGGCAAAGTGACAAGAAGCACAAGAGTAGGTATTTTTGCTAATGGGGTTTTTAGGATTAATAGCTAAGCCTGTTTCATGGTATAATAATTTCCCTAGGTCAACTTTTTCTTTTGTAATTGGATTATTGGGGTCATTCGGAATTTTTAAATAGTCATCGCTTTCTGGAAGTGTGAAATATTCCCTACCTTGATTATTGGAGGCAATATTTAATAATTCATCAATTTGATTATCTAAAGCCAAATTGGAAACGGTTGTCGTTTGCTCTTTTTTACAGCCTACTGCTAGTAGAAATAGGCATATTAGAAGCAATAGTGATTGGTTGAAATAATACATTTGATAATTTTTTTAGCGGGGAGCTATTAGTATTTTAAGGAAGGTGGCTGTTTGCTAAAATACACTTTTCTTTTGTTGCAATTCTTGTACCAAAATTTAATGTAGGATAAATAAAGAGAGCAGATTGCTGGTAACTAGCGGTTTACAATTCTCAAAAGGTCAACTTATTTTTCGGGATTCCTTAGTGATGGAGAATTGGAGTTGTTAATAATTAATTTAAGTTGCGGACAACTTAGAAAAGAGAAGCGAGCGTAGAGAAAAGAGACTGGATTTTACAAAACTTACTTGTTTTGATGAATTAGTGATGGAAAATTTGACAAGTTTATCTAACCAGTTGAGAATAAAAAGAGATTCTCCCAAAAATTGC
>JAFMDF010000255.1 GCA_017857395.1 Bacteroidota bacterium
TAATTTTTGCTTTCTTTAGCCTTCAACTTATTTACAACGTTAGAAGGGTAGCCTTTCATTTGTTCTTCATGATATTCTGACTCCAATTATTTTGAGCCAATATTTCTTCCTATGTCGGATTCTTCTAGTTGCACCAATAAATAAGTGAAAAAAATAACACGGAGGGGCATCATTTAATTTATCAACCTATGTGCTGATTGAAGTGAATGGTATTTGAAGCACCTAAATAACGTTACTTTGACCTATTAAATTCTCGCTTTGAAACCTTTGAAAAAGGATAAGGAATTTAACTTCCTAAAACGATTTTTAGTCAGAAGGATTTTTAGCAAATTAGTTTATAATAACCAATATTCTAACTTGATAAAGTAGCATTAAATAAAGAAATATCAACTTAAAATTATTAACAAACTAATCTTTTTATGGGGTATAAGATATATGTTTTATAGCTATTTATCCTGTCACAAATAAATATATATTCTGATTTTTTTCTCTAGCCAATTAATTTTTCTAAAAACTTTATACAATGACTAAATTATATCAGCTTAGTATTTAAATATGCTGTTACGCAACATGTTTTAACGCTTTTGATGATGTTTAGCTCCATTTTTTATAGAAAATAGCATAAGGAGTGGTGTTTTTTTACTGAAAAAAAAATTAAAATGTCACATTTTGATGCTATTTAATTATTTAAACGTCATTTGTTTACTATCTGGTAATATTGAAATATATTAATTGATATTATTAAAAATTATTAATAGATGTATGATATTGATTTTCAGAAAAATATGAAAATGCTAAGGTTTAAGTAAGTTTCTTTGGCTAGAAAGACAAATTGTGTAGCAAAGAAGTAGTTTAAGTAAGCTTTTTTTTTATTGTCACAATAAAATGTTTAAGAACCTTGAATTTAATTTCTTTTTTATTAATTAAATCTTATTTTTACGTTAAAGGAATTTGTGACAAGATAAATGTTTGAATTTTAACATTAGAAGCCAATCATTTTTTTACATAAACAGTCCTTATCCACTAAGTTTCTCTTCCTTTACTCTCCCCCCGTAAAAAGTCGAGAATTCCCCCGCTTTTGGAAACAATCGTTTTCAGCAAGTTATAATCCTAATGTACTTAAACCGATTAAACTTGAATTATTTATTAGCACAATAAGCATTGGGAATAGATTTTTGACGACCTCAATTTTTGCAAAAATTTGCTAGCTATTATATCGAGAATTTTATGAAGAACCCCTGAATTATTTTGGGTACTCTTTTTTGATACTAAAAGAAACACCCCCAATAAACAAATTCAGGATTCCTCCAACTTGAATGTATTAGTTTTTTAGAAAAAACGACTACTATGAATTTAAAGTCTACCTTTAAGACTTCTCTTCTTTTCAGAACTCCTCTGAATAGAAAAACAACTTACGGCCATAAAAGCGTAGCTTTTTTTATGTTGGCTTTCTTTGTTATATTGAGTTTTTATCCACTAAAAGCATTTCCTACCTCATCCAAGCGATTAACCTTTTCTACTGAAACTGTTAAATCTTTTAATGCCAAAGTCACGCATGATTTAAGGAGTACTTTTGCAATGACTGCTGCACCCTGCCCTGTAGGAAGTGGCATTATTGGAGGAAAAGCTTTCCAAGATTTTAACTATAATGGACTGGATGACCAGAATGGAGGAGGAATAGCAGGAATAGCCGTATATCTCTATGCGTGTGATGCATCAGGAAACAGTATCGCTGCTGATAATACAACCACAGATGCAGATGGCACTTATTTCTTTGCTGGATTGACTGATGGAACTACTTATAGAATAGAATTCATTGCGCCAGCTTCCATGAATTTTTTACAATCAGGATTTAATGGAGCAGATGCTAGAACTACTGTGCAATTTGTTAATAGTCCTTCTTGCGATGCAAATATTGGGTTGGCTTCGCCAGCTGATTTTTGTGAAGCAGACCCTTCTCTAGCGATTCCTTGTTATGTAAATGGAGATCCTTTAGCATCAGGTTCTGGCTCAGCAAACGAAGAAGCGTTAGTACTTTTTAAAAGTAGTTATGAAGGAGGAAATCCAAAACCTACACTATTGGCTACTGCCGAAGAAGTTGGTGCAACTTGGGGAATAGCTTATCATAGAGCAACAAAAACTATTTATACTTCCGCTTTTTTGAAAAGACACGTTGGATTTGGTCCTTTAGGAATTGGTGGAATTTATAAAACGGATTTAAGCGGCGCACAAGCGGTGACTAGTCCTTTTATTGATGTTAATTCCATTGGCATCAATGTAGGTAGTTATCCAAGTAATAGTCAAAGAGGTTTAACCGCAAATGTAAATTTACCGAATAATGATCCCCAAGCTTTTGATGATGTAGGAAAGAAAGGATTAGGTGGCATGTGTATGTCTACCGATGGTTCAAAATTATATGTAGTCAATATTACCGAAAAGAAATTACATAGTATCAATATCAGCAGCGGCGCACCAACAAATAGTGATGTAACCAGCTTTAATATACCCAATCCAAACTGTTCAGGTGGGGAATTTCGACCTTTTGCCGTTCGAATGAATAATGGAAAAATTTATGTTGGAGGTATTTGCGATGCAGAAGGTAGTGGCAATAAATCAGATTTGCGGTCAATTGTTTACCGTTTGGATGGGAATAATTTTACAGAAGTATTAAATTTTAGTTTAGACTATACCAAAGGAAAAGCTTCCAGAAGTTGTGATGATGGCGGATGGTTTCCTTGGACAAATCAATTGCCAGCATCCTGTTTTATGTCAGGGAGTTCGCAAGTAATTGTGCATCCAACACCACATTTAACAGCAATAGAATTTGATGATGCAGGAGATTTGATTTTAGGATTTACCGATAGAATGGGTAATCAACTAGGTTTTATCAATTACGCACCTACGGGTACAGACGCTACTTACAGTGTATTTACAGGAGGAGATATTTTAAAAGCAGGAGCGAATCAAGATGGAAGTTTTACTATTGAAAACAACGGGTCGGTTGGTGGAATAACCTCCTCAGGTGCGGATAATGGAGAAGGCCCTGGAGGCGGTGAATTTTATAATTGGGATGTGTATGATATAGGCCCAAATATTCCAAGACCGCATAGTGAAACTGCCCAGGGTGGTTTAGCAACTATTAAAGGATCGGGTCAAGTGATTTCTACAGCTTTAGATCCTTTTGGCACAAGTGTAAATGCAGGCGGCGTTAATTATTTTGATAATCAAACTGGGGAAGTTAGAGACCCCGGTTATAGAGTATTTCGTTCAGGTTCTTCTAGTCCTGCCTCTTTTTCTAAGGCGAATGGATTAGGAGATTTAGTCGCTTTATGTGGAGAAGCACCGATTGAAATTGGCGGGCGTTTGTGGTTGGATACTAATGAAAATGGTATTCAAGACCCTTGCGAACAACCTTTTTCAGGCGTTGATGTGGCATTATACGCCATGGATGGCCAAGTAAACGAAGTGGTGACCTCAGATGCAAATGGAGAATATTATTTTAATGGAAGTGGTGCGACTGTACCAGATATTGAATCCAATACAACCTATTATATAGTGATAGGATTTGGTAGCCAATTTGATAATTTTAATAATGTTTTATTAGACTCTTTCTTTTTAACCACTCCGAATACAGGAATGGGACAAAATCCTGACCTAAATGATTCGGATGGAATGACCACGCCTGGAGGAATTTTAGCTGGTGCTTTTGAAGGCTGGCCATCCATTATGATTACGACAGGTAATGCAGGAGAAGTAACGCATGATAATGATGCAGGATTTGTTATTGATGTGCCAGACCCCCGAGAAAATATTACAGGTTTTGTCTGGAATGATTTAAATGAAAATGGCTTACAAAACGATGGAGAACTAGGTATTCCTGGCGTAACCGTTTCTTTGTTTGCTTCCAATAATACTTTTATTGCATCGACTTCAACGGATGCTAATGGAAATTATATTTTTGAAGAACAAGAAGGTAGAAATTATTACTTAGTTTTTGATGCTTCGGGTGATGTGAATGTAGGCGATAATTTTAAAGTAACGCTGCAAGATATTGGTAGTGATGAAAATTTAGATAGTGATATTAGCCAATCAGATTCCAGAGTAGATTTTGAATTTGAACCACTTAATGGCCCTGTGGAATTTGATGCAGGATTTACACTACCTGTTGCTCAAGTTGTTGGTTTTATATTCAATGATGCGGATGAAGATGGTTTACAAGGAAATAATGAAGCTGGAATTGGAGGAGTTACGGTTACTTTATTTAATGCAGATGGAACAGAAGTAGCATCTACTACTTCAGACGCCAATGGAAATTATACCTTCGATAATATTATGGAAGGGGATTATTATGTAGTAGTAGATGTTAGTACCAATACTGGAGGTGTATCTAATTTTGAAGGCACCCAACAAGATGCAGGAGATGATGATTTTGATAGTGATGTCAATCCAAGTACTGGACAATCAGAGGTATTTAGCCATAACCCAGCAGATGGGAATTCAGACATTGATGCTGGATTTATAGAACCTGCGGGCACGATAACAGGATTTGTTTGGAATGATTTAAATGAAAATGGTTTGCAGAATGATGGGGAAAATGGTATTCCAGGCGTTAGGGTAAACCTATTAGATGGAAATGGCAACCAAATAGCGACTACCACAACTGATGCCAATGGAGACTATTCTTTTGCAGACGTAAAATCTGATAATTACGAACTGACTTTCGATGCTTCCAATGACCCAATTGTTGGTGATAATTTTGAAGTAACCCTACAGGATGTAGGTAGTGATGAAAGATTTGATAGTGATATTAGCCAAACTTCTAATGACGTTAGTTTTGAATTTAATGCTGCGGAGGGCAATGCTGATTATGACGCAGGATTTACGCTTCCATTAGCCAATATCACGGGGATTGCTTTTGATGATGTTAACAAAGATGGCTTGCAAGGCGGAAATGAACCAATGATTGGTGGTGTAACGGTTACTTTATTTGATAGTAATAATAATCAAATTGGTACAACGACAACCGATGCTAATGGAAATTATGCTTTCAACGAAATCATGGCAGGTAGTTATTATATCGCTTTTGATGTCAGTACTAATTTTGCAGGTATTGAGAATTATTTAGGGACGATTCAAGATGCAGGAGATGATGACTTTGATAGTGATGCAGACCCAAATACTGGAAGAACGAACACCTTTAATTTTAACCCATCTGATGGAGACGGTTTATATGATGCAGGGTATTTTGAAGGGACTGGTTCTGTAACTGGTTCTGTTTTTAATGATTTGAATGAGAATGGTTTGCAAGATCCAAACGAACCAGGGATTGGAGGAGTTAAAGTAACTGTAATTGCACCAGATGGCACCCCCATTAATACGTCCACTTCTAATGAAGATGGTACATTTTCAGTAGATGGTATTCCTTCTGGAACGGTAACTGTTTTATTTGATCCAGAAGATAATTCTCAGGGTCTTGAAAACTTAACGCCAACGATTAAAGATGTAAATAATAATCAAAACGACGATATTGATAGTGATATAAATCCTAATAAAGAAGTAGACCCATTTGAATTTAATGCAGTTGTAGGGGCAGATGTAGATGCAGGTTTTTTTCAGCCTGTTGATCCTGTAATGATTGGCGATTTTGTTTTTAAAGATTGTAATGAAAATGGGGTACAAGACGCAGATGAATTAGGTATTCCTAATGTCCCCGTTACTTTAAGAGGTACAGATAATTTAGGCGCAGCTGTAGAAATGCAGATGACGACTAACTCCATGGGAAAGTATCTTTTTACGGCATCCAGACCTGGAACTTATTTTTTAGATTTTGATATTCCAGAAGGGGTAACAGGCTTAGAATTTTCTCCAAAGAATAGAGGCAATAGCGCTAATGATAGTGATGTGAATCCATTGTCTGGGGTAACAGACGCCATCACTTTAGCAAGTGGAGAGTCTAATTTAACAATTGATGCAGGAGTAATTGATAATTCTCCACCCTTAATTTTTAATGTACCACCAGATGTTACCGTGGATTGTAATGATATTCCAAATCCACCTTCTTCGGTAAAAGGCGTTGATAATTGTGACCCTTTTATTGACGTAACTTTCTCTGAAAGAATTGTGAATGCTGGTTCTTGTCCATATATGATTGAAAGAATGTGGACAGCGGTTGATGATTGCGGAAATGAGGCGATTAGAACGCAAACCGTTACCGTAACGGATACAGAAGCACCTGTCATTACGATTGCCAATCCCTTGTTGGTGGGTATTGAAAATGGAGGCGAAGTTATCTTTAATTGTGACAATTTACCGGAATTTACAGCAGATGATGTCAACGCGACAGACAATTGCTCTGACGTAGAAGTGAAATTTGTCGATTTAGTAAGAGAACAAGGAGATTGTGAAGTGGATGGTTTTATTGTGAAAATGACTTGTGGTTGGATAGCAGAAGATGATTGTGGGAATAGAAGCGAATTTAATATTGTCATTTTTGTCGTCGATACTAAATCACCTGTTTTACAAAATATTCCAGAAGATTTAACCATCAATTTAGACGAAGGGCAATTTATTCCACCAGTTGCTAATACGGTAACTGCAACTGATAACTGTGACGAATATGTTAGGGTAGAATTTGAAGAAACTCAATCAGCAGGTGTTTGTGGGTATGAAATTATCCGAACATGGAAAGGATTTGATGATTGTGGGAATAAAGTGGTGGAATCTCAAAAATTAACTTTATTAGAAGATTGTACTTGCCCAGATGAATTGGTGAGCAACACCTTAGTTTGGGATGCGGCTTGCGATGGTTCAGTCGGGGGTAAAATAATTTTAGATTTAACAGCGGACATTAATAAGTATGATATTACGATTACACCAAATGTAGGAAATGTCAATTTTTCTGGGAATATGTTTACGGATTTACCTACAGGAGATTATACGGTGACAGTAAATTATGAAGCTACAGAAGATTGTAGCGAGACCTATAATTTTACGATTGCAACTGCAACGCCCAGTACGATTGAAGTAGTGTCACAAACTAAAGCAGATTGTAATACAGCTAACGGTACAGTAACGCTATCTCCAGCCAGTAATACTTATACTTGGAGTGATGGCGGCACAGGCGCACAACGAAATGATTTAGCCGCAGGTTCTTATATTGTCACCTTTACAGATGCTAATAATTGCCAAGGAGCGCAAGCCATAATTATTACCAATCCTGATGGTTGTGAGTGTATTGATTTTTCTGTGAATTTACTATGGGAAATCATGCCAACTTGTAATGGCTATACGAACGGACAAGTGGATGTAGAAATAATTGGAGGTACTGCACCGTATACTTATTTATGGCATGATGGACAAACCACTAAAGATTTATTCGGCGTAACTGGTGGCCCTTATACGCTGACTGTTACAGATGCAAGCGGCTGTGTAGCAACGCTTACTGGCGAATTAGGTCAACCTGATGCAATAAATGTAATGGAGACCTTAATGAATGGAGCTTGTGGCGAAAAAGGAGCAATTGATATTTTTGTAAGTGGAGGAACAGCACCTTATACCTACAATTGGAGCAGCGGAGAAACTACAGAAGATTTAACCAATTTAGCAACAGGAACTTATACCATAACCGTAACAGATGCAAATAGCTGCGAAGGGAACTTAACGGTGAATATTAGCAACTCAGGTGATATTTCGATTGATTTATCTAGCACCAATCCAACTTGTGCAACCGAAGCAAATGGCAGTGTAACAGCAATGATAACGGGTGGACAAAACCCATTAACTTACGAATGGAGTAATGGCGCAACCACTTCTTCTATTGAGAATGTTGTTGCAGGCACTTATGCTGTAATGGTCACAGATGGAACAGGTTGTTCTGCTATGGCAGAATTGACCTTAACAGCACCAACTGGGGTTAACCTGAGTTTGACTGCTTCCACTCCTGAATGTGGGGTAACTACAGGCAGTATTTCCTTGGAAGTAACGGGGGGAACAGCTCCTTATATATATGCATGGAATAATGCTGCAACAACTCAAAATATTAATAATTTAACCGAAGGTACTTACGAAGTGACGGTAACAGATGCCAATGGTTGTACTGGAACGGCAGCCGCTTCAGTAACTACTAATAGTGATATTACTGCTACTACGACAACGCAAGCACCCGCTTGTGATGGCGAAAATGGAAGCATTACGGTGGATGTGAGTGGTGGTCAGCCTGCCTATACTTATGAATGGAACACAGGAGCAACAACCAAAGATTTGATGAATGTAGCTCCTGGTAATTATTTCTTAACGATTACAGATGCTAATGGCTGTAGTACTAATTTATCCGCAGTTATTGAATCTGCTTCAAGCTTAACTATTAGCAATACTCCTTCTAATCCTGCTTGTGCAGGTGATGCAGGAGGAAGTATTATGGTGGAAATTAGTGGCGGAGCGACTCCTTATACTTATAGTTGGACAAATGGTGCAACGACTAAAGATATATCCAATTTAATGCCAGGCGGTTATACCTTAACGGTAACAGATGCAAATGGCTGTATTATTACCACAACGGCTGTATTAGAAGCACCAACAAGTTTATCAATAGAAGCTGCGGAAACCATGCCATCTTGTATTGGAATGGTAGGCAGTATAGATATTACTGTTAGTGGAGGAACTGGTAATTATAACTACGCTTGGAATTTTGGCGCAGCTACAGAAGATGTAGACGGTCTATTAGCAGGCGATTATACGGTAACAGTAACAGACGCCAATGGCTGTCAAATTACTAGTATGACGACGATTGTTGTACCAACGGCAATTGAGGGAACTACCACGATAGTTAATCCAGGCTGTGTAGGAGAAGGTGGACAAGTGGATTTAACGGTAAGTGGCGGAACTGCTCCTTATACTTATAGTTGGACAAATGGCGCAACAACCGAAGATTTAACGGACGTTGCTCCAGGTGATTATAATGTAATGATTACTGACGCCAATGGTTGTACGACTACGGTCAATGCCATGGTTGGTTCAACGGCTGGTTTAGCAGTTACTGAAAATGTTACCGATGCAACTTGTGCAGGAGTAGCAGGAGGAAGTATAGCTATTTCGGTAAGTGGCGGAACAGCCCCTTATACTTATAGTTGGACAAATGGCGCAACAACTGAAGACATTAATGATTTAATGCCAGGTGCTTATTCTGTCGTTATTACGGATGCCAATGGTTGCCAATTAATGGGCACTTATAGTTTAGTAGGACCCAATGCGATTGAGGTTGCCGCAGAAACAGATCATCCAGATTGTAGCGACGATACAGGAAAAATAAATATTACCGTAAGTGGCGGAACTGCTCCTTATACTTTTGCTTGGAGCAATGGTGCTACCACGGAAGATTTGGAGGAGCTACTTGCAGGTACTTACCAAGGAACAATTACAGATGCGAATGGCTGTACTGCTACCGCTTCCGCAACTTTAACTGCACCAACTGCCTTATCTTCCTCCTTTATAAAAACAGACCAAGATTGTTCAGGAGATGGTAATGTCGACTTAACCGTAAGTGGCGGAACTGCTCCTTATAATTATGTCTGGTCAAACGGCGCAACGACCGAAGATTTAGATAGAGTAGGAGGAGGTACTTATTCTGTAGTTATTTCAGATGCCAATAATTGTAAATTAAGCGAAGAAGTCACCGTGGTATCTACAGGTGGTATACAAATTCTAGTTTCGGGAACAGCACCCAATTGTCCAGAAGGAAGTGACGGTTCTTTAAGTTTAAATGTACAAGGAGGAACTTTACCTTATTCCTATCAATGGAGTAATGGATCACAAGCGGCTGGATTGGTGAATATTCCAGCGGGTAATTATATGGTAACGGTGACGGATGCCAAAGGTTGTAGCTTAGTTGGTCCAGCGGTATTAGACCCTGCGCCTGCAATAGAAGCAAGCGTAACTGCGACGAATCCAGTATGTGCCGATGGAACAGGTTCGATTGATTTAATAGCAACAGGTGGTGTTGGCAATTTAACTTATTCATGGACAAATGGCGCAACTACCGAAGATATTAGTGGCTTAACGGCTGGAGGTTATACCGTAACGATTACAGATGCGAATGGTTGTACAATTACAGCAACAGCAGTTATCGTCATTCCTACGGCATTAGCTATTACTGCTACTTCGACCAACCCTGGTTGTGATGGAACAACAGGAAATATCTCCTTAAGTGTTACGGGAGGAACAGCTCCTTATACCTACAGTTGGAGTAACGGTTCTTTTGAACAAAATTTAAATAATGTACCTGCGGGGACTTATTCAGTAACCGTAGCAGATGCCAATGGTTGTCAAGCAACAGCGGATGCAACTATTGATAATATAGCCAATATCTCTGTTTCAGTAGATGACTCAGCCGATCCTACTTGTGCTGGAGGTACCGATGGATTTATTAATTTATCGGTAAGTGGCGGAACTGCGCCTTATACTTATGCTTGGACAAATGGGGCAACGACCGAAGATATTAGCGGCTTAGCTGCTGGTATTTATGCGGTAACGATTGCAGATGCTAGAGATTGTAAAGTAGTATTAGATGCTGTTTTAGAAGCACCGACTGCTATCAGTATGGATATAAAAGCAGCAAATCCAGATTGTCCAGGAGGAACGGGGAATATTAATGTAACCATTATGGGCGGTACGCCACCTTATGCTTACAGCTGGAATAATGGAGCGACGACGCAAGATTTGACGAATGTAGCAGTTGGTAATTATCAATTAAATGTAACCGATGCCAACGGATGTAGTCGATTATCCGAAAATATAAGTATTAGTAAACCCGATGATTTTACGGTAACCTTAAGTCCAAAAGATGTACGTTGTTACGGTGAAACAAATGGAGAAGTAATTTTAACCAATAGTGGAGCAGGCACTTATATTTATGCTTGGAGTACTGGCGCAACTACTCAGAATATAGCCAATCTTGGTGCAGGTACTTATAGTGTGACCATCACGAATGAAAAAGGTTGTGAAAAGATAGTGGAAACTATTGTCAATATTCCACCTGCTATCAGTTTAGGGATGACCTTTAGTAATCCTCAATGTCCTAGTGATTTGGGAGCTATTAATATAGATGTAACTGGAGGAACACCACCTTATTCCTATTTATGGAGTAATGGCGCAACGACCGAAGATGTCACCGATTTACCTGCGGCTAGATATTCCGTAGTGGTCACAGATGCCAATGGTTGTTTTTTAGAAGGTTCAGCAACTATTCGATCTGCAACAGAGATTTTGGCTAGTACGGTTGTTACCAATCAATCTTGTACAACAGGAGATGGTGCGATTGATTTAAGCGTTTCGGGTGGATCAGGTACTTATAGTTATTTATGGAATACAGGCGCAACTTCCCAAGATTTATCAGGCTTAACACCAGGTACTTATGAAGTGACCATCACAGACACCAAAGGTTGTTATATTACCCAACAAGCAGTTATTGGCGATGATTGTGTTTGTCCAAGTCCATTAGTGAACCAAAACATGGTGACGAATGCTAGATGTGGGGAAGCGAATGGTTCACTTATGATTATGGTGAATGGAGATATAAATCAATATCAATTCCAATGGACGCCAGATATGGGGACACCTGGAGCGAATAATAACGAAAGAACAAATTTACCAGCAGGCACTTATGATGTGCAAGTTTCTTATGCGAATAAAGCAGAATGTACCGAGAATTTAAGACTAGTAGTAGGGAATAAAGATGGGGTATCAGGAAGTATTGTTTCCAATGTACCTGCCACTTGTGACGAAAACAATGGACAAGTTATCTTAACCCCAGGCGTGTCTTATTTCTGGCCTGATGGTTCTCAATCTCAAAACAGAAGTGATTTAGCACCAGGTTCTTACACGATAAAAACGTTAGACCCAAGTGGTTGCGAGAGTTCTTTAATCGTGACAATTACCCAAGAACCATGTAGCGTCACTTGTACGATGGAGGCTATGATTGCAGGTATTAAAAATCCTGATTGTGATGGTAATTTGGGTAGTATAGATGTGAGTGTTACAGGCGGGACTGCACCGTATACTTATGCTTGGAATATTTCAGCGATTGGTAATAACCAAGACCCTGTAGCTTTAGTAGAAGGTGATTATGCGGTGGTAATTACAGATGCTAATGGTTGTAATATATCTTTGACGGCAACGCTTACCAAGCCTGATTGTAGTACACCTGTTGACCCAGACCCTACAGACCCAGACCCAACTCCTTCTGGTTGTAACTTATCCATTTCTCTGGAAACTATTAACCCATCTTGTAATTTTGATCGTAATGGACAAATCACAGCCAATATACTAAATGGAGTAGCCCCTTTTACCTATGAATGGAGTAATGAGGCCACTACCCAAAAGATTGAGAATTTACCTCCAGGAGATTATTGGGTAAAAGTGAGTGATGGAAATGGTTGTAGCGCCAACGCAACTATAAAAGTAGTCGCTCCGGATAGACTGGTTGTCACAGAAACTCGAACCGTGTTAGATTGTGAAGGGGTAGAAATAAAACTCAATATTTCTGGTGGTAGAGCACCTTATAAATGGGAATGTCATGGAAATACGGGTACTCCCTTAAATCCATTAAACTTAGCACCAGGTACTTATGACTGTGTAGTAACGGACGGTTCAGGTTGTTCCATTAATTATGAGTTAGTAATAGAAGATTATCAACCACTAGATGTGACTGGAGTAGTTGAAAATACGACTTGTGGACAAGAAGATGGAAGTATTGACTTAACGGTTACTGGCGGAACGGCACCTTATACCTTTGATTGGGATTGTGGTTTATTCCATGATGAAGACCAATTTAATTTAGGCGCTCATACGTATAATGTAACCGTTACCGATGCGACGAACTGTGTTGTTTTTGGTACTTATACGATTGAGGATTGTAGCGGAGAAGGTTTCGGTTTTATTGCGGTCGATGCAGTTTCACTAGGCAATCAATCTGTCCAATTAACTTGGGAAACAGAAAACGAAAATAGAGCAGGGAATTATGTAGTTTATCATTCTACAGATGGTGAAAACTTTGACGTCATTGGATTAGCCATGGAAGGAAAAGGACCAATCGAAACAGCAACCTACGAAATGGAAGAACAAGGGAAATTTGGGGTCAATTACTACCAAATTAAATATTTGGACATTGATGGGAACGAGTATTTCTCTGAAATAATCAATGTTGTGGTACAGCTAAGCGAAAGTACAGGAAGGTCTAGTATTCCTGCAATTGTTTATCCTAATCCAACGTTTGATGAATTTGCCCTAGATTTTGCTAAACCTATTGAAGCGGTTATCAAAGTAAGCATTACAGATATGGATGGTGTGGTGATAGAAGAAGTCGAATTACAGCCTGGTACGGCTAAACATATTTTTGATAGCTTTAAATACGATGCTGGGGTTTATAACATTACGGTGCAACAACGTCGTAAGAAATTGAAGACTTATCGATTGATTAAGGCGATGGAGTAGTTGTCGGACTGCTTTGAGAGACCTTATAATTGGGCGATGATTTATAATTCTAACGACACCCCACATCTTTTTAAAAAGCATAGTTCTTTGACATAAATACA
>JAFMDF010000613.1 GCA_017857395.1 Bacteroidota bacterium
TCAATGAAATAAATGACATATTTTATTTTTTAATAAGTTTAATTTAGTTCCTTGATTAATTTCAAAAAAACCATGAGTAACCTCATGAAAATGCATTTTTGCAGGTAATTCCCTGATATTGACAGGAAATAAAGGGGGGGATAAATAACGATTAAGTCGATCTACTAAATGATGATTGAAACTAGCAGGTCCCCAAATATGTACTTCTTGATTAGGATTATAGAGTGGCCCGAAAAAGCCAAGCCCAAGAATGTGATCCATGTGTAAATGGGTCAGGAGAATATGAATCACTTTATGTCCTTTAATAATTGGGTCATTGCCCAATCTTCTAATGCCCGAACCCGCATCGAGAACCACTAATGCATTATCCGTAGTGACGGTGACACAGGAAGTATTTCCCCCATAAATCTGAGTTTCTGGCCCTGGGGAAGGAACAGACCCTCTTGTACCCCATAATTTTACCTTCATGGTGTTTCTTTTTCCCAAAAAATGACAACAGCGCCTACAAAACGATTCGATCGACCGATTAAAGGAAAACTAGTAGCGGATATATAATAGCGTTCTTCTTCTAGGTTTTTTATCCAAAATTCACTTTGGGCTGGTTGACAATAGATTAATGTTTTGACTAAAGGTAAATCCACTCGCGGGATACGCTTTCCATTTGCATCTTGTGGCTCAAAAAGACTGGACCACTTATCCGTAGGCATTGCACCAGTTGCGCCAAATTTTCTTTTTAATATTTTTTCAGCAGGTTCATTAAAAAATAATAGCGTACCATCTGTATCTGTAATAAAGACGGGGACAGACAGCGAATCGGCAAGCTGTCTAGCTAATATTATTTCTAATTCTTTCGCTGCCATGTAGGAAATTTAGGGTTTACTTCTGACTTATCAAAATCATTTGGCAAAAGATTAATTGTTGGAGGGAAATTTTTTAAAAAAGTATAATGGTTAGTTTTACATATTGTAAGGGAAAGAAGCATTTTTAAACAAAACAACACATACACGTACACGTATTAAGAATAAAAAAAGAGAGGATAATTTCTATCCCCCCAAAAAAGAGTAATTAATTCAACGGCAAGATACAAAACAACCAATGCTTTTTCCAAATAGTTATATACTTTTTTTTATTAATTACCATATTTAGGGTACTTTTTTTGCGTAAAACTCGTAGCACCTAAGTAAAAATATTAAAAAATAAATTATTATGAAAAATAATTTTTTTCTAATGATTCCTATATTTTTTTCAAAATTTAAGCAGTTATTCGATTTCTCATCTCTATTCCAATTTTGTATAGTTTCAAATTTTTATTTGGATAATAACATTTATTTCAAAATAAATCGTACACAAAATGCTTCCTGAATATGAAATTCTTATGATACCCCACAGTATACAATACTAAAGAAATTGGGTCGGAGCGATGCTCCTTTGTGCCAGTTTTACTATTTTTTTCTATTCCGTTTAATGACGAGACGCCAGAGCGATGCTCTTTTATACTAATTTTACTAGAAATGGAAATGACCCTTAGGAGCATCGCCCCGAAACCATCTGTAAACGCCTTAATTTCTACACACTTCCCAAAGGAGCATCGCTTCGGAACAGTCCATTTTATTCTGTGGGGTATCAATAGAACATGGAGTTCTGGAAACACTAAGCATTTTGGAATAAAGTCTATTTTTTGAATAAAATTTACAGAATCTTTAAAAACTAAAATAGTAATAAACCTGTTTTGACAACATGGAAAAATTAAAACTTATTTATGTATATGATGCACACTGTTCCTGGTGCTTCGCCTTTAGTCAAGTTATAGTAGACATTCAAAAAAAATATCAAACTCAATTTGATTTTGAAGTATTGAGTGGGGGAATGGTGATAGGAGATAACATAGGAACGATTAAAGATGCCGCACCGCCAAATATTTTAGAGATATATGAACGGATCACCTCCTTTACAGGCACGACATTTAGCGAGGCTTATTTGGCGAATGTAAAACAAGGAGATTCTATTCGGAATTCAGAAATTCCAGCGAATGCTTTAGCCGTTTTTAAAAGTTATTTACCCGAAAAAACTATTGAATATGCCCACGCCTTGCAGCAACAATTATTCATTACTGCTTTAGAAGTAGATGATGATCAGTTATATGTAGGATTAGCGGAAGATTTTGGCTTAGATGGCCCTACCTTTTTAGCACAAATGCAACAACCAGCATTTCAAGAAGCCGCTCGCTATGAATTTGCTTTAGCTAAGCAATTAGAGGTAACAGGCTATCCTCAACTTTTAGTCCAAGCAGGCGCAACCCAGTTTTATTTAATTGCGAAAGGGTATACCGATTTTGATAACTTAGAAGAACGGATTCAGAAAGTATTGGCTGAAATCACACTAGAGACTTAAGGACAGTCGGGCAGTCGGCTTTCGGTTGAATGGACCATCTACTATTTTGTAAATTTTAAATAGGCCAAGATTAATAGACTTGTTACCCTTTAATATAAACTCCATTGCAAACTAGTGTATTAAAGACTCCCTACCCCGATAGCATTCTATTCTCTTTAACAAAAAGAAAGTTTTTACTAAAGAGCATAGAAAATTTTCATTAAACTTCGCGGCTACTATTGCTTTAATAAACCAAAATCCTTTATATTTGCACTCGCATTTGAAAAATGCTGTTTTTTAACATATTTGGCGCGGTAGCTCAGCTGGTTAGAGCGCAGGATTCATAATCCTGAGGTCGGCGGTTCAAGCCCGCCTCGCGCTAC
>JAFMDF010000034.1 GCA_017857395.1 Bacteroidota bacterium
TTGTTTAATATATTTATTATATTCTAGTTTCCAGAACTTAAAGAATTGCTGTTGATTACTCATTGCCATTATTAATTCCTATTAAAAAGGTCAATTTGAATATTGAAGTCGGACTGTACTAAATAAAAATATGAAGAACAAAAACAGTATTACTAGAATTTTTGTGGTAGAAGATGACTTCATGTATCAGCGGATGATAAAATATGTGATGGAGCTGAATCCAGACCATGAAGTCCATGTATTTGCTTCTGGTCAAGAATGTTTGCAGCAATTGCATTTGCAACCTGATATTATTTCGCTAGATTATACCTTGCCTGATATGACAGGGGAAGAGGTATTAGCAAAAATCAAAAAGTTTAATGAGGAGATTATTGTCGTCATTCTTTCTGGGCAGCAAGATATTTCTACCGCAGTCAAATTATTGAAAAAAGGCGCCTATGATTATATTACAAAAGATGAAGAGACAAAAGACCGCTTGCTGAATACGCTTTCCCATATTAAAAAGCACCTCAACTTACAAAAGGAAGTCGCCCATCTTCGGACACAATTAAATACAAAATTTCAATTTGATAAATCTATTATTGGAACAAGCAAAGCGATGCAACGCATTTTCCAATTATTAGAAAAGGCAGTAAAAACAAATATTACCGTTTCTATTACAGGAGAAACAGGAACAGGAAAAGAGGTGGTAGCAAATGCGATTCACCATAATTCTAATCGAAAGAAAGGCCCTTTAGTTGCCGTCAACATGAGTGCTATTCCACATGAATTATTAGAGAGTGAATTATTTGGGTATGAAAAAGGCGCATTTACAGGAGCAAATACTCGAAAGAAAGGGCAATTTGAATTAGCGGATAAAGGGACGCTCTTTTTAGATGAAATTGCGGACATGAATTTAAGCATTCAAGCAAAATTGCTAAGAGCTATTCAAGAACGAGAAGTTAGAAGGGTAGGAGGAGAACAACCTGTGAAATTCGATGTTCGTATTATTATTGCTACGCATAAAGATTTAGCGGAAGAAGTGCGAAAAGGCAACTTTAGAGAAGATTTATATTACCGATTATTAGGGTTAAATATTCAACTACCTCCATTGAGAGAAAGAGGGAATGACATTATTTTATTGGCACAGTATTTTTTGAATGATTTTGCTAAAAAGAATCAGCTCGGTAAAATGGCCTTTTCCAAGGCTGCAAAAAGCAAATTATTAGGCTATACTTTTCCTGGGAATGTACGAGAATTGAAAGCAATTATTGATTTATCTGCGGTCATGGCAATGGATAAAATCATAGAAGCAGAAGATATTCAATTCAATAGTATCCAAAAGGAAGTTGGATTTTTAACGCAAGAAATGACGATGGAGGAATACAAACATCGAATCATCCATTTTTACTTAACCAAATATGATAAAGATGTATTATTAGTCGCAAAAAAATTAGATATAGGGAAATCAACTATTTATAGAATGTTAAAAGAGACAGAAACTAGCATTTAGTATTTTTTAGGCAGGATTAAATAATAAAATGGTTGATTGAGCACAGTTTTTGCACTTAATTAATACTAACCGCTCTTAACCTATCCTCCACACATTATTGCAGTCCAAGTCAACATTTAGGAACAATGAAAAAATAAGCTACCCTAAATTTGTAAATCTATTTCTACATCGTTCCTTAATGGTCTTAGGAAAAAAATCATACCCTAACCAAAATTTTTAGTCTAATCACCAAACAAAAAAAACATAATGAAAGGTATTGTCTTTACTGAATTCTTTGAAATGGTCGAGGATGTTCATGGCTACCAAATGGTAGACCAACTGATCATGGATAATGAATTATCCTCTAAAGGAATCTACACAACTATTGGGACTTATGACCATAAGGAAATGGTGACCTTAGTTGTAGATTTAAGTAAGAAAACGAAAACACCAGTTCCTAATTTATTAAACGCCTTTGGTCAATATATTTTTGGCACTTTTGAAAAAGGGTATCCAATGTTTTTTGAGGCATCAGCGAATGCTTTTGATTTTTTAGAATCTATTGAAGCATATATTCATGTGGAAGTTAAAAAATTGTATCCAGATGCTCAATTGCCTAAATTCAAAACTACTCGATTATCGGATACTAGGTTAGAAATGATTTATTATTCAGATAGAAGTATGGCAGATTTTGCTTTGGGTTTGATTGAAAAAACGTTCGAACATTATGAAGAAAAAGCGACGATAACTAGAGAAGATTTGACAGAGAACGGAAGTGAGGTTAAATTTTTAATTCAAAAAGTATAACCAAACATGAATGAAGTAGATATTCTAAAAAGGCGAATTTTAAGAGAGCGGATGGCTCGAAAAGAGGCGGAGACAATATTAGAAAAAAAGGCTGTTGAATTATATCAAGTTAATGAGGAGTTGAGAAAATTAAACGAAAACCTAGAACAAAAAGTAGCTAAACGAACACATCAACTTAAGCAGAGCGAGGAGAAATATCGAGGAATTATCGAGGGCATGGAATTAGGCTTATTAGAGGTCGATTTGAACCATAATATCATAAGAGCTTACGATTGGTTTGCAGATATGACTGGCTACACAGCAGAAGAGTTATTGGGTCAAAATGCTAAAGAAGTCTTTACGCCAGAAGGTGAATTTAATGAAGTATTTGACAAAGAGGATGAAAAAAGGGAAAAAGGACAGGCAGGTGTTTATGAGGTTCAATTGAGGAAAAAGGATGGAAGTCTAATTTGGGTATTAATTAGTGGAGCGCCCATCGTTGATGCAACAGGAAATGCAATTGGTTCATTAGGCATTCATTACGACATCACAGAACGGAAAGTATTAGAGCAAGAACTAGCGAAAGCTAAGGTTACAGCGGAACAGGCTCAAAAAGCAGAACAACAGTTTTTAGCTAATATGAGTCATGAAATCCGTACTCCTATGAATGCGGTTATAGGGATGACTCATTTATTATATGAAACGGCTTTAAGCGAAACGCAGAAAGAATACACGGATGCACTCCGATTTTCGGCGGATAGTTTGATGGGCTTAATTAATAATATTTTAGACCTTTCTAAAATAGAGGCAGGAGAATTAGAGTTTGAAGAGCGACCTTTTAATTTAGAACAAATGCTGAAAGGTTTACAGCGTACTTTTCAGTTTAAAGTAAAGGACAAACCAGTTAGTGTAGACATGGCCATTGATGAACGAATTGAAAATTTGATTGTCGGTGACCCAACTCGATTAAATCAAATTTTGACCAATTTATTAGGGAATGCGAGTAAATTTACCCAACATGGCACCATTGGCGTTAAGGCATTTTTACAAGAAGAAAGGGATGGTAACTATTGGATAGCATTTGAAGTACATGACACGGGCATTGGTATTCCAGAAGATAAGCTGGAAATAATTTTCGAGAACTTTAAACAAGCAGATATAAAGGTAACTAGAAAATATGGTGGAACGGGGCTTGGATTGACCATAGTAAAAGAATTGGTAGAAATTCAAGGCGGGCACATCCATGCAGAAAGTCGCCCAGATAAAGGGTCCGTTTTTAAGGCGATTTTACCTTTTGGTAATTCTGGAGTTAAGGCAATAGAAAAAACAAAAACCTATGAGAAAAATAATATTTACATTAAAACATTATTGAAAGAACAATATGTTTTAGTTGTTGAAGATAATGACATGAATCAAAAATTGATTACCAAAATATTAGATATTTGGGAATGTACTTTTGATTTGGCGGTGAATGGAAAAGAGGCGGTTGATTTTACGATGAATCATAAATATGACCTCATCCTAATGGACATCCACATGCCAGAAATGGATGGCGTCGAAGCGACTAGAACGATTATGAATTCTGCGGATAATATGAATCAGTATGTCCCTATTATCGCCATGACAGCCGCTGCCCTTTTAGATGAAAAAAATAGAGCCTTAAAAGCAGGAATGAATGACTATTTGACAAAACCATTTTCTCCAGATTTATTATTGGATAAAATTGGTAAAACGATGGGTTTCTGTCAGGAAAGAACGGAAGAAGAAATTATTGAAAGTCAAAGAACAACGATAGATCTACCTACTATTAGTTTTAATTATTTATACGAATTTAGTAATGGCGACAGTCTTTTTGTAAAAGACATGGTAGAAACTTTTATTAAGGAATCTCCTAAAGCGTTTGAAGATTTGCATCATGCTTTCGAACAAGAAAACTGGGAGATTATTTATAAAAGAGCGCATAGTTTAAAGCCTAATTTTATGATGTTGGGCATGAAAGCAGAGCAAAATACTGCTGCTCAGATTGAAAAAATGATTAAAAAAGAAGACTACGAAGCGGATACTATCCAAAACTTAATCAAACAGTTGGAGATGGCTGCGAAACAGGCTTACCCCATTTTGCAACAGAAATTGATGGAGATTTAGTTATAATTTTACGGTTTGAATTTGAGGGATAGTAGGAGATAAGGTAGGGGCAGTTTGTCGAGTAGTATCTTGAACAAGTTGTGCATATTTTGTCGCAATAAACGACCAAGTATATCTTCTTTCCGCAATCAATTTCATCGTAGTGCCTAATGCTTGTAGCGTAGGTTCATTTAGCATGACTAACTGAGTTACTAATTCTTCTTTTGTGGTAAAATAAATACCCGTAGACTCTGTCGTCACTCGATTATAAATCACATCAAAAGCAATAACAGGCAAGCCTAAATACATTGCCTCTACTAAGGAAGGATTGGTGCCACCTGCACTATGTCCATGAATATAAACAGTACAATTAGATCGAAGTAGGTTCAAGGTAGTCTGTTCGTAAATAGGGGCTAACAAATGTAAGTTGGGCAGATGACTGTATTGAGCGATTAAGTCTTTGCCGTATTGGCTATGCGTCCAATTGCCGACCAAAACTAAAGGCATATTTTTCATCGTTTTAAAAGCAGCTAAAACAACGTGAATATTATTTTCTGGTTCAATTCGGCAAACCTTAAAAGCGTAAGGTTGACTTAAAAATGGATAGGCTTGTAAATCAGCCGTTTGAACAGGAACGGGAGTTACATGGTCCGCACCATATTCAATTAGACTACTTTTGATACCATAAATTTCGGCGACATAATCCTGCAAGCCTGCATTATCGGTAATGATGTCATCCGCAAATTGGACGGCGACTTGCTCACTAAACATGAGAAATTGTTTAATCCAGCCACTCCATTTTGCTCTTCGCCATTCTAGCCCATCTATATTGACAATAACTCGTTTAGTAGAAAATAATTTAACAAAGGGTAAAAAGATACAGCCTGAAATACCCAAGACTAATAAGACATCACAAAAGAACATGGCATGTAACATGGATAAAATATCGTAAAAGATACTTTGTATGCCGTTTGCTTTTAGTGGAATGTATTTAATAGTGGCGCCTTTCCAAGATTTTACCCGTTCTGCTTTTGAATAGCTTTTGCTACTACTATAAACGGTTAAATCTAATTGGTGTCCCAAATTTTCCACTAACTGATGTGCTAGGGTTTCAAAACCGCCATATTTTGCGGGTACGCCTACTGTACCGATGATGCCTACTTTTGTTTTTGACATTTTCTAGAGTTTATATGTTTAGTATATACTAATCCTAGAAAGTGCCACTTTTTTAAAGCTTTTTAAATCAATTGTTTATGTATTTTTTTAATTTAAATTGTTTTTTATTTGGGAATTATTCCAGAAATGGGAATGATTGTTAGAATTGAATCAATGATTTGGGTTGTTCCAATTATGAAAAATGAATTCCCAAATTGGGATAAATAGTATTTAATTTAATTTATAAAAATTTGATTGCGAGTAGTTTGTGAAAAGGGAATGACTTTTTCTTCTATAGTAATAAGTAAAATAGAAGAAAATGAACCAGATTAAATTTTTATTTTTATACATAAGCTTATTTTTTAGCGCCACTACAAGCGCTCAGTTAGTGAGTACAGTTGCTGGTGTATTAGAAACGCCTGGTTTTAATAATGGACAAGCCTTAAGTTCTCGCTTTTTTAATCCGCATGGGATTGCCGTTGACGGAGTTGGTAATGTGTATGTAGCTGACCGTTATAATCACACGATTAGAAAAATAACGGTGGATGGAATGGTAACAACGTTGGCAGGTAAAGCAGGATTTAGTGGCGGTCAAGACGGTCAAGGTGAGGTGGCTAGATTTAATGAACCTTGGGGCTTATGTGTTTCAGCGGAAGGGGTTGTTTATGTGGCAGACACCAAGAATAATAAAATCCGAAAAATAGATGCAGAAGGTAGGGTTAAAACAATTGCAGGTACAGGTAATTTTGGGTCAAGTAATGCCCAAGGTTTGGCGGCTACTTTTGGCGAACCAACAGGAATTGAATTAGATGCTTTTGGCAATTTATATGTTGCAGACCATTTGACCCATATCATTAGAAAAATTGATAATCGAGGAATCGTAACGACGATAGCAGGTATTCCATATATTCCAGGGAATAGTGATGGATTTGGTCGAGAGGCACAATTCTGGCGACCTTATGGTTTAACCATTGATAACGAAGGAAATATTTTAGTGGCAGATGAATGGAATCATAAAATTCGAAAGGTGACGCCAGAGGGGCAAGTAACGACCGTTGCAGGGAATGGAGAAGTGGGTATTTTTAATGGAAAGATAGAAGAAGCCACTTTTAATTATCCTTGGGATATGACCGTGGATGCGGATAATAACATTTATGTTGCGGATGGTTATAATTATGTTATTCGTCAAATTACCCCAGAAGGACAAGTCGGCAGTTATGCAGGTACGCCTTTAACATCAGGTGGCGTAGATGGAGTAGGAGATAATGCTACTTTTAGTGGAGCGACAAGTATTGCATGGGATAGAACGACTAGTAGCTTATTTGTGGGAGATGCTTATAATCACTTAGTAAGAAGTATTACGACTGCATCTAAACCTAGTTTAACTTTGCTTAATAATACAGGCAAAACGCAAATTTGTCTAGGAGAAAATTTTACCGTACGAGCAGCAACCAATGCTTTTAATAATTATGCTTTTTATGTAGATGGCATCTTATTGCAGAATGGGGATACACCTCTTTTTGATGCTTCTTATTTAGAAATAGGAACACATCAAATTCAAGTAACTTCTTTTTGGGAAGTAGATTTGATTGAATCTAATATTATTGAAATAGAAGTGCTACCCAGTCAAGAACCAACAATATCTATAGTCGGAGAAACCACTTTTTATGAAGGCGATTCTGTGATTTTAGTAGCAACAGGAACAGGTGATTTTTTGTGGTCAAATGGGATGGAAACGCAAACTATTACGGTTAAAACGACTGGAGATTATGGGGTGCAGGTAACACCTTTTGATGGTAGTTGTGCAGGTGTTTCTGAAACTGTTAATATCACGGTTTTATCCGAACCTGTAGCAGCAGTTATTAATATTGAAGGAGAAGACGTACTCTGTTCTGGTGCGAGTACTACGCTTGTTTCTAATTATGAAACAGGTAATCAATGGCTTAAAGATGGTTGGACAATTGGAGAAGCTACCGAACAAGAATTATTGGTTACAGAAGCAGGTTTTTACCAAGTACAAGTACTCGACCCGATTACAGAGGTATTGGTTTTTTCAGAAGCTGTTGAAATAAAAATTATTGAATCGAAGAATGAACTTGATTTTAAAGCGAATTATACAACTATACAACCTAATGAATCGGTAGACTTTACAATGCTTGGGCAATTGCCGATGAGTTATAGCTGGGATTTTGGAGACGATAGGATTGCCAATGCGACGAATGAACCAAATCCTAGTCATCAATATACAGAATTAGGAAATTATACCATTCGATTGTTTACAGAAAATGAAACTGGTTGCCGAGATACGATTCAGAAAGAAAATTATATACAAGTTGTCTTGGCTGCAGACTTATTTATTCCTACTGGTTTTACACCAAACGGAGATGGAATCAACGATATATTTATAGTTAGAGGACAAATTTTAAAAAGCTACCAATTACAAATTTATAATCAATGGGGAGGGCTATTATTTAGTGGGAATAATCAAGAAATGGGATGGGATGGTTCTAGTCAAGGGAAAGCGGTAGATATGGGGACTTATACTTACTTGATTGCTTATAGCGATGATGGAAATGCAAAATATTTGTCTGGGCATATTGCCTTATTAAAGTGATTCGAGGGGTACTATTTTAAAAAGATAATGAAAAAGATAATGATAAATAAACTACTTCAAACGCTGCTATTTTTGGTGATTCCACTATGTGTGGGCGCTCAAGATTTGCATTTTTCTAATTTTCATAGTTTTTCTAATTATTTCAATCCTGCTACCACAGGAATGGAGGCGCAAGAATTGACAGCTAATTTTCAATATAGAAGTCAATGGGCAAAAATACCGCAAGCTTATCGTTCTATGGGGTTGAATATCCAGCAACAAAAAGACCGCTTCGCTTGGGGAGGAATTTTGCATAAGAATGGAGCGGGTTTGGGCAGTTTACAAACTACAGGTGGTTTATTGACAGGGGCATACCAACAACAATTGGCGAGAGGCGACAACCAACTTTTATTAGGAATCGGATTGGGGTTTATTCAGAAAAGATTTGACCCAGCTGCTTTAATGTTTGATACACAATATAGACCAGAAGTAGGGTATGAAGTAGGAAATGGCAATGGAGAAAATTTTATACAAACCAATAGTACGTCTATTGATTTTACAATTGGTGGTTTGTGGAAAGGCGCATGGAATGGAAATAAAGCAATTAAGACCCAACTAGGTTTTGCCCTAGCACATGTTCATTTACCGAGTATGGGGTTTAATGATGTGGAAAACGAGTTAAAAGCAAAAACAGTTGTTCATGGTCAAATTGATGTGCCATTCTCTACAAAAGGTAAGTTTAGTCCCTATTTTTTATATCAAAAACAGCAGGTTCACCAAGAATTATTAATTGGAGCCAAAACACAGCGAAAAATGAATGCGCAAACGGCTATTAGAACAGGCATAGCGTATCGGCTAAAAGATGCTTTAATTTTTCAAGTAGGACTAGATTGGGGAAATAAATCGCTGACACTTAATTACGATTTAAACAACTCTAGTTTGGCTAGAGCAACAAGCGGGCAAGGAGCTTTAGAATTAGCTTTTGCCATAAAATTTGGCAAAAAATCTAAGACTCGTAAGAAAGATAGAGATAAAGACGGAGTTTATGATTACCAAGATAAGTGCCTCGATATTTTTGGGTCAAAAAAATATAAGGGCTGTCCGATTCCTAAAAAAGAAATGGTCGCAGAAGAAATTGATACAGATGGAGACCAAGTACCTGATGAATATGATGATTGCCCGTTGATTAAAGGGCCAAGGTATTTACATGGTTGCCCTGATTCTGATAAAGATGGAGTTGTTGACCCAGACGATGCTTGTCCACAATTGGCAGGCAGCCCACAGAATGGAGGTTGTCCGATTGATGAAAAAGATACCGATAGAGATGGGGTACCTGATTCAGAAGATTACTGTGTGTTTCTAAGAGGGTCTATAAAGTTCCATGGTTGTCCCGATTCAGATAAAGATGGTATTTCGGATATAGATGATGATTGCCCTTACTTAAAAGGGACTAAAATGAATAATGGCTGCCCAGGCAAAAAACGCCAAAATGAGTTAAAAGCAGTAGTAGAATTTGATGTTAACCAATATCTTATTCATCAAGAATATCAGGCAGAATTGGACTTTCTGGTTCAGGAAATTCAAGAAGTGGAGCAGTTTAAAATAATGATTTCAGGGCACACAGACGCTGAGGGAAGCGCTACTTTTAATTATACTTTGGGGCAAAATAGAGCATTGGCTATTCAAGAATATTTAATCGATCAAGGTATTAGCGCCTTTAAAATCCAGACTATCTCTTACGGGGAGGCTCGACCAAAGCGCAATAATGAATTAGTTAGTGGTAAAGCCAGAAATCGACGAGCGGAAGTACAAGTCATTATAGAGTAATCTCGTTTGTGGATAAATTCCCATAATGAAAAATATTCCAATAATAGGAAGGTAATGTGTTTTTGATTAAGTATAAGTGGTTGATAATTAGTTTTTTATAAAAAGGGTACTCTTTTGGTATTAGTTAAAAAGAAGTTTCGATACTTCTTTTTTATGAACCAAGTACTAATAATTAAAATGACTTTACAATTAGATGCTATCAAATACGCCCTTTTTACTTTATGCTTATTCCTATTTATTGCTTGTGAGAAAGCGCCAATTGAACCGATTACTTATCCAGATGTAACAGCAGAATTATGCCCTTATTTTCAGCAGTTTGAAGAAGAGGCTGCTAAGCGAAATATTGTAGCCGATTTAAAATTAGCAGGCATCAAAGGAAAACTGGTAAATATAAGTAAAGGCTATGTAGGTTTATGTAGTACGCATGCAGAAAAAGAAATCCGAATAGATAACCATTTTTGGGAAAGAAGTAGTGATTTGAGTAGAGAGTTAATTGTGTTTCATGAGCTAGGACATTGTTTTCTAGATAGAAGACATAATAATCAAAAAACAGTAGATGGAACTTGCGCCAGTATGATGAGAAATGGATTAGGAGGATGTGTGGATTTTTATACAGAAAAAACTAGAACCCAATTATTAGATGAGCTTTTTTCAGGATTATAAAGTGCAGATTTGGTTGTTTCAAAATGGGAATAATTCCAAAAATAAGACGATTGACTGTATTCGATATTTTATTAAGTGTTGATTATTAGTGTTTTACAAAAATGGAATACTGTTAGCATTAACTAAAATGAAAAGAGCAACCAAAATTTAGTAGTGATGTTCACTTTAAATTTTAAAGAACCTTAAAGAAATTAAACGTGAATAACACTGAATGTAATGCAGCAAAATTAGAAAATTTTCTCCATTGCATATCATAACAAAAGAGACTTAAAATTATGCCGAATAACCTAGAGACGAATTATTTTTTTGACCTTTCAAAATATTTAGAAATAGCCTTATTTTATTATTCTTCCAAGAAGCGTCTTTTGGGATGCTTCTTGGTCTTTTTCCTTTTTTCTACTAAATCATTAGTAGCACAGGCTATTAGTTTCGATAATTCAGTAAGCCCAGATAATGCTAATTTAGCCTATCTAGACGGCACTTCAGAATGGTCGCCTAGCCAAGTAACGTATGAATTAACCACCAGAAAATTAACTACTCAATACCCTTTTGTTATTCCGTTTAATTTGACTCCTTCCGAGCTCCGATTAAAATTTACGTTGGATTGTTCAACTCCAAATGTAAATGGTTTAGCAACCGTTGGTATGCATTTATTCTATATTATGGATGGCAGTTTGTGCAACTCCGTATCGGATGCCCCTTACTTGCTATGAAACACACCTATGATTTATCTGCATTGCCCAGACGCTTGTTCGGAAGGACTTGCTTTCAGGGAATTTAAAGTCAACCAAACTAGCTTTGGGCAAGCAGATAATGATAGAAATGGACTTTCTGACGGTAAATACTGTCATTAATTCAAGATTGACATTTTAACGGATATTCAAATTCTTATAACCAACAAACTAGAGCCGATTGGCAATATTTTTTTTAAAAATAAGCCATTGGTACCCACTAAATCGAAGGAAAAATAATTAATAAAATATGTCAACAGATTTATCTTGCAACAACCTTTTTGATTTCTTTGAATACGGTAGAATAGTCTTATATAAATATTGCGGCAAGAAGCATCTTTCTGTATGTTTCTTGCTTTTTTTTCTTTTACTTGCGGAATCTATAACTGCCCAATCGACTACTCCTTGCTGTACGCAACGATGGAGAAAAGGAGCTACTTGGAATGTGGACGGCAGTATTAATGATAATTCCAATTCACCTGCACCCAATGGAATTATTAGATGTGGAAGTTCAGCAGAAACACAATCCAATATCAGTACGAATTGTACTTATGACCCATTGGATTTTTTAATAGATGTGAATGGAATTCCCTGCATTAATCCAAATAATGGAACAGGGGTGTTTATTCAAAATCCAACTGCGGGAGTGGAAATTATTTGGATAAATTTTGATGTGCGTTCCTTTGCTGGTACCTACGAGTTTCAATTAAATGACGGTAACAGCGCTGCCTCAAATGAAAACATTGGTTGGGCGCTATTCTATTCCAATAATCCGATGGCTGGAGTAGGAGCTAATGGTATTTCTGGAGACTGCACAGACCTTACTTATATTGATTGTGGTATTGCTTTTTCTGGATGGGCAACTTATACAACGCCTAGTTTTGCTAACCCCACCAATCTATTTTTAGCAATATGGAGACAAGATGGGAGTTCTTGGAAAAATTCATTGAATAATTTTAAAGCCCGTTTTGGATGTGGAGGTAGTGATAGCAAAATCCTTTGTAATTTAGAAGCGAATACAGTATCGACCAGTTGTAATAATGATGGAACTTATACCCTTTCCATTCCAATTACGGGGGTGAATGGGGCTTATGTTGGTGTTGACCAAATAGAAGCTATTACCTCCGATATGGTTTGTTTAAATAATATGGGGGCAACTATTCCAATAATTAATGGCACAATTGAATTGATTTATCCTATAGGAGTGGATTATAATTTAACGATTTTTCCAACTACCGATGGGAGTATCTCTTGCGCCATTCCTGAAAATCCCGATGAATGTACGGTATCCATTGCTGGAATTTCTCCACCAGATACGGATTTAGATGGGGTGTGTGATGAATTTGATATATGTCCAGCAGGAGATGATAAGTTAGATGCCAATAGTAATGGAATACCAGATGAATGTGAAGGTTGTAACGGAGGAGACAATCCTCAGAATTATTTTACCTTGCTTAGCAATCTAGCGGTAAATACGACTGCTGATAATTGGGCAGCCAGTTGGGGAGATTATAATGGAGATGGACAGGTAGATTTATTTATTACTACTCAGGATATAGAATCCCCTAATGAACTATTTAGGAATAATGGAAACGGCAGTTTTACTAAAATCACCAATGGCCCTATTGCTTCGGACAAAGCTAGTTCTTTAGCGGCTAGTTGGGCAGATTATGATAATGACCAAGATTTGGATTTAATCGTCGCCAATAATATAGGATACCCTAATTTTTTGTATCGAAATGAAGGCGGCGGCAATTTTATTCGTATCCAAAATGACCCCATAGTGAGCGATTTTGGTTATGCACATGGCATCAGTTGGGTGGATTATGACGATGATGGTTTTCTGGATGTATTTGTCAGTTCTTTTTTCAAAACAAAATTTAACTCTCTGTACCATAATAATGGAGATGGGACCTTTTCTCAAGCACCTGCGAATGCTATAATAATGGAAGCTAGTTCTTCTACCTGTGGCGTATGGGGAGATTATAATAATGATGGACTAATTGATTTATTTGTCGCAAATACTTACGGTGAAAATAATAGTTTATATGAGAATAAAGGGAATGGAAATTTCTTAAAAATAAATGGAGGAGCGATTGTGAATGATGGTGGACATTCCGTTGGTGCTAGTTGGGCAGATTATGATAATGATAGTGATTTAGACTTGTTTGTAGCGAATGCAGCGAATGAGGATAATTTTTTATATCAAAATAATGGCAATGGCACTTTTACCAAAATTACGACAGGTATCGTTGTCAACGATGGAGGACATTCTCATGGAAGTTCATGGGCGGATTATGATAATGATGGTTGGATAGATTTATTTGTAGCGAATGACCAAAATCAGGATAATAATTTATACAAAAACAATAAAGACGGGACATTTACTAAAATAGAAAATGCGATTAGTCAAAGTGGCGGCATGTCTTTTGGGGCAGCCTGGGCAGATTATGATAATGATGGCGGAGTAGATTTATTTGTAGCAAATCGAGCGGGTAATGAAAACTTTTTATACCAAAATGTGAAAGGGGCTTGTCAGAGCAAAAGTTGTATTACTTTAGTAGGAACTAATTCTAATCAATCTGCGATTGGTGCAAAAATCTATGTAAAAGCGACTATTTATGGGCAAGCGACTACTCAGATGCGAGAAATTACGGCACAAAGTGGTGGAGGAATTGGTGGACAAAATGAATTGAAAGCTATTTTTGGTCTTGGAGATGCAGGCATTGTCGAAGAAATTAAAGTGGTTTGGCCTTCTGGATATGAACAAATTTTGACCAATCAGCTGGTTGATGATTGCTTGGTTATTACGGAAGAAAGTGCCTCAAAAGTATGCGGTATTGTCTATCATGATGAAAATGAAAACTGTGTACAAGATGAAAATGAAGTAGGCATAGCCAACCAAAAAATACTACTTGCGCCTGGCAATCATGTCGTATTTACAGATGAAGAAGGAAGATACGAAGCATACGTACCGATTCAAAATTATGACATCATTGCCGAAGCAGGGGCGAATTGGGCGTTGTCTTGTCCAACCACCCAAAATGTGCAGCAAGTAGATGTGCCTGAAATTGGTCAAATCTACTGTGGTTTTGATTTTGGTATAAAAGCAACCTGTATTGCGCCTGATTTAAATGTAGAGGCGGCAGTTACTGCCCATAGAATTGGTTTTAAAAACTTGGTTTCTTTAACCTATAAAAATGGTGGAACGGTAACTGCGAATAACGTTGTTTTAGTCTTAGAGTTAGACCCTTATTGCATACCATTGGAAAGTACTGTTCCATGGGATAGACGAGAAGGGCAGACTTTATATTGGGATTTTGCAACCATCTCCGCAGGTACAAAACAAACGATTTATTTAACAGATTCTGTTGCTGCGAATACACCAATTGGGCAAGAACTAGTACTAGCAACGAGTATTAGCGCTACGGAAGAAGATTGTAACACAGCAGATAACGCTTTTAGAGGTACAGAACTATCTATCGGTGCGCTTGACCCGAATGACATTCTAGTTTCTCCAGAAGGGGCGATTGACCAAGAGGAGGTATTGACTTATAAAATTCGGTTTCAAAATATAGGAAATATACCAGTTGCGAATGTCCGAGTAACGAGTACTTTACCGAAAGAATTGGATAAATACACTTTTGAATTAGGTGTGGGCAGTCATCCTTTCCGTTTTGAACAACAAGGCAGTAATTTAACCTGGGAATTCCCAAATATTATGTTAGCCGATAGTGTCCATAATGAGCCAGAAAGTCATGGGTTTGTGATTTTTAGAATTTTACCTAAAGCAGATTTACCTATCGGTACTATCATTGAAAATAAAGCCAAAATATTCTTTGATAACATGGAACCTATTGCGACGAATATTGTCGAAAATATCATTCAACCTGATAGGATAACGACTCAATTTGGCGGACAACTATTAGTGTATCCCAACCCAACAGATGGATTGGTCAATATCCAATTATTGTCTGACGACTTGCAACGACCAGATAATATTCGGCGCATGGAATTGTATAATACGCAAGGTGTATTGGTCAAGTCTTATAATAATGTGCCAGATGGTATGGCCTCTTTGGATTTGGTAGATTTGACTGCTGGGTTATATTACTTGACTGCTATTGACCAAAAGGGAGCGGCTTATAATGGGAAGATTTTGGTGCAGCGGTAGAGATAATTGAAGAGATGGAGTTAATGATTCTTAGAGTACTATAGCCTTGAAGAGGCGACATAATATAACCTAGGGCGTAAGTCCTAGGGGATGGAACTAAGGAAGACCTCCTAAGCCCTGAAAGGGCGACATAATAAAGAAACGCTAGTATATGTCGCCCTTTCAGGGCTTGAGAAATGCTAATATCATTTTATTCCATAGGGTTTGCGCCCTATGCTACGATATGTCGCCTTTTCAAGGCTGAAAAACAATTGTAGAGAAATTTAACTGAAACTAAAACGGTTTTCCAATATTCAAATGCGAATTCCCAAAATGGGAAAATAAAAACACCTGTAACTTATTTAAAATATTGAAAATCAATTGATTATAAAGATGGCACTCCAATAGCATATATAATGGTATAAATGATAATGTAAATTTAAAAATTTTATACCATGAAAAATGTATTTGTCCTTGCTGCTATCTGTTTAAGTCTGCTAACTTCTTGCAGCAGTAACCAAGCCTTATTTAATACAGAAATTGAAACGGCAGATAACCGCCGAACACTCAAACAATATTTTCACCAAAAAGAACCAATCTTAAAGTCAGGCGATAAAATTACCATTAGTATTTGGGGGCACGAAGATTTGAGTATTGGTTCGGTCAATAGTAAATTTTCTTCTAATAAAGAAACAGGAAAATGGATTGCTATAGACCATTTAGGAGAAGTAAACTTACCAAAATTAGGACGAATTAAAATTGCAGGGTATAACCTGAAAGAAGTCAATTATCTACTAGAAAAGAAATATAGTGCTTACCTAAAAGACCCAATTATTAATGTTCGAGCGGTGAACCATTATGTCACCGTTATGGGAGAAGTGAATAGTCCGGGTCGATATGAATTGGAAAATGAAAAAGTCAATCTAGTACAAATTTTAGGACAAGCAAAAGGACTAGGCGATTATTCCAATAACAAAAAAGTAAAAGTCATCAGAGAAGTCGATGGTCAACCAATTGAATTATTGATTGATATGACCGACATTATTGCGGCTACAGAATATAACATTACGCTCCAATCTAAAGACATTGTTTATGTCGAACCGAATAAGAACAAATCAGAGGATAGTTTTTTGAAAAAAGCAACGCCTATTGCTAGTCTAATCACAGGTGCGGCGGTCTTGCTTTCTGTGTTGACAAAGTAAGTTTTCTGATTGTAATACCGAAATCTTTCGGTACGGTGAATCCAAATATTAACCCCTTTAGGGGTTTTATGTCGGTAGAAAATGGAGATTCATTCTGATTTTACCGTGCCTTTAGGTACGGAATGTGAGACATAATGTACCTAAAGGCACATTTTCTATTCGGGAACACATTCTTTTCTACCGACATTTTGTCCCGCTGGGACAGTTTTACCGCAAAACGTCATAATCAGTAAGTTGTACGTTCTGCTCGAATTCATCATTCATCATTCATAGTTTATCATTCAGCCTTTCTATCATGAATCTAAGAAAAGAATTTCAAAAAATAATCCTTCCCCTCTTAAAAGCAGCTCCTATCTTAATTGCGTTATGCGTCGCTACCGCTTATGTAGCCAAAAAAGGAATCCAATATTTACCAGAGGAATTCCAATCTAAAGGAGCGATTAAAATCAATAATTTAAACTCTAGTCAAGCAGGTTTTGATTTATTCCAACAAAAGAGTAACAATACACCGATGCAGAATGAGAATTTCTTGACAGAAGTGGAGGTATTCAAATCTAAAGATTTAATTGAGAAAGCCATTGCGCAATTGGATTGGGAATTGACGATTCATCGGGTTGGAGAAATGCGCATGACAGAGTTATACAAAAATCGACCTTTCCAAATCACTTATAAAGTGCTTAATGAGCAAGGGTATGACCAAGATGTATATTTAAAGTATGTAGGAGGTGAAATTTTTCATATAGTAGAAAGCATAGAACAAGATACTAATTTCATAGCAGTAAAAACAGATGAATGGATAACAGAGAATGCCATCCAATTTAAAATAGATTTACAAAAGGAATTCTTGGGGAATTTTTCTAAAGGGTTGAAAATAAATGATTTATTTAAATTTACCATCAACAGTCGGGATGCCTTAACTAGTAGTGTGAATGATAAAAATTTATTTGTTCGTCCAGTAGAAAAAGACATTTCCATTATCCGTATTTATTTTACGCATGAGTTACCTATCAAAGCACAAAGTTTTGTCAATACGTTGATGCGAACGTATACGGAAGAATGCCGAAACTATAAAGAACAAATGTCGGATGAGACGTTAGTTTATTTGGATGGGAAATTAGCAACGGTAGAAATGAAATTAAAAGAGTCAGAGTCAGAAATGGCTTATTATCGAACCAAAAACCACTTAGTTAATACTCGGCAAGAAACGGATGCGACGCTAAAAGAAATCAAGCAATTAGACATGCAAAATTTAGATTTTGATATGCAGCGGGTTGCTTTAGAAAAATTATACAAACACCTGACTGCGGGCAAAAACCTAAATGATTATGCGCCTAATTTCAAGGCCTTAAATGACAAAATTTTTCAAGAATCTTATCTGAAAGTACAGGCATTAGAGTTAGAGAAACAAGATTTATTACAAAAATTTGTGCCAGAGAGTACAGAGATTGCTTTGGTAGATGCTAAGATTAGAAGTTTAAGAGTTTTTGTAAATGAAACAGTTCGGTCTACTTTAGGTAATTTGAATATCCGACAAAAAGAGATTGCTAATTCTGTGATAACTGCCAATGGTAAAATTAATGGCTATCCAGAAAAAGAAAGAAAGTTAGCCATTTTAGAAAGAGCTGTTTCTTTGAACGAAAATATGTATACTTATTTGATGGAGAAAAGAACAGAATTGGCGATTAGTCGTTCTTCTAATTTATATCCCCACAAAATTATCGAACAAGCTAATTTGCCGAAAGAATTAATTTCACCGAATCAACCACTTATTATCGGTTTATGTGTTTTTCTGGCCTTAAGTATGGGTATCATTTGTGTCTTTATCTATCATTATTTTACAGCCAAAATTAATGCAAAAGCAGATATAGAAGAGGCATTTGAGACACCCGTTTTAGGCATTGTTTGGAAAAACAAAAAGAATAAATTTAAAAGTTTTGAAGTGGTTTCAGAATTGATGGCAAATGTTAGCCAATTACCCCAATCAAATATTGAAGGACAAGGTCAATTATTAGTCGTTTCTTCCATGAAACCAGGAGAAGGAAAATCTTATACCAGTACTCATTTAGCCAAAACATTGGCTGCAACAGGACAAAGGGTCTTATTAGTTGACATGGATATTCGCCGCCCTTCTTTACACAAGGTTTGGAATTTACCTTTAGGCGATGGAGTGAGTGCTATCATAGAAGGAAGACAACATACGTTTAATGCCATTTACAAAACAGGCGAAAAAAATCTTCATTTTATTCCAGCTGGTATCTTAGCGACTGGCAATCAAGCCTTATTTTTTTCCAAAAAAACAACGGGTTTTATTCATGATATGCGCTGGCATTATGATGTAGTCATTGTAGATTCTGCACCAATTGGTATTGTATCTGATGTTATTCCATTGATGCACCAAAGCACCGCCAATTTATTTGTGATTCGTGCAGGATACACGAATCAACGATACATCAATAGCATTCAACATCGCTTTGAAGAATGGAAGATTCCTAACCTGCAATTGGTGTTAAATGACTGCGCGCCATCCAAGGGCTATCGAAAGTATGCTAAGTATAGTTATGCTTGATTTTTCAAATTTTCAATAATCTAACTGTAGCTTAGACCTCTGGTCTGAGTAGTCTGAACTTAAAACTACTCAGACCAGAGGTCTAAGCTACAGTCAACCCTTATATCTATTATGAAAATAGCCCAGTTTTATCAATCATTCAACCGACTAAAAAAAGATGGGTCAAAGTTACTAGTCCTAGCAGACCAAGCCCTTATGAGTGGTGGTAATTTTATACTTGGCTTAGTGTTGATAAGACTATTAGGATTGGAGCAATATGGATTATTTGCGCTATTATGGATGGGTGTTTTATTTGCCTTAAGTTTACATCAAGCATTTATCACCAAACCTTTGATGACGTTAGCCATAGGACAAAAGGAAGAAATACAACATAACTATTTCCATGTTTTATGGAAAATGCAGTTTTTTTTCGGCAGCAGTTTAGTCCTTCTTTTAAGTGGATTAACTTATTTAGGTACAAGGTTTTTGGAGACCCCAAATTGGGTGAAATTTGTTCCATTAATCGCCTTAATTACTTTTTGTTACTTACTTCAAGACTTTATTAAAAAGACCTTTTTTATCAAAAAAGATTATGGCAAACCATTGGTCATAGATGGCTTAAATTATAGCCTCCTTTTTTCAGGATTATACTACTTACATTTTACCGAAAACGCCTCTTTAAAGCCTATTTTAATTTGTATGGGTATGAGCTATTTGGTAAGTACTTTTTTATATAGCAAAAGATTATGCTTAAAAAATAAAACAGCAGAAACCTCCACTTATGGAGACCTGCTAAAAAAACATTATCATTTTTCAAATTGGTTGTTGGGCACTTCAATCCTACAATGGTTTTCTGGCAATTTTTTCCTCATAGCAGCGGCAAGTACATTAGGAACAACCGCAGTAGGCGCAGTACGAATGGCACAGAATTTAGTCGGCTTATGCCATATTCTTTTTCTAGCAATGGAAAACATCGTGCCTGCTGAAGCTGCCCAACTCTTTTTACAAAAGAATAACAAAATTTTAGCGAAGTATTTAGTAAACATTGGCCTAAAAATTGGGGCAATAGCCTTACTCATTTTATCGGTTATGGCTATTGCAGCACCCAATTTAATCCATTGGATATATGGAGCGAGCTTTGTGGCTTACAGTTATGTGGTCTGGGGATATTGCTTGCTCTATATTTTTGTCTACATGGGATATCCGCTTCGGTATTTTTTCCGAACCATTCAGTTTACTAGACCTATTTTTATTGCTTATTGCTTTAGTACTTTTTTTAGTTTGACAGTAGCTTTTCCAATTGTACAATATTGGGGAATTACAGGCTTATTAATAGGTTTAATACTAAGTCAAATTATAACCTTATTGGTGTATATCTACTTCATCGGGGAAAAAATAATAGACTTTAAAAGCTCCAACGGAGCGAAATATGACAACCTAGGGTGTCAACCCTAGGGTAGCAGTATGAAAAATAAATAACATGAAAAACATGAAAATTATTCATTTAGTATTAGGAAAAGCAAATCCTCAAAGAATGAACGGTGTGAATAGAGTCGTTCATCAGTTAGCTTGTACGCAAGCGAGATTAGGGCAAAAAGTCAGTATCTGGGGTATTGCGAATGATTTAGTAGCCAATTATCCAGAAAGAGAATGTTCGACGGTTTTATTTCAGCAGTATAAAAGTAAACGACTTTGCCCTCAACTAAAAAAAGCCATTCAAAACTTATCTTCTAACTATATTTTTCACATTCATGGTGCTTTCATTTTAGAATTTTATCAAGTCGCTAAATTATTACAACAACAGCAAATTCCGTATGTATATACGCCTCATGGTGCTTTTGCTAAAGCAGCGATGAAAAAGAATAAATGGGTGAAAAAAGTATATTTTCAGTTGTTAGAAAAATACTTGATAAATAATGCCAAAACCGTTCAATTGTTGGGGACGGGCGAGTATAAGCATTTAGGCGAAATGACTAAAAAAGGAGAGCGAACACTCATTCCAAACGGAATGGATTTTCAACAAATCCCTGAGGATTTAGCTCCTAAAAATAAAGAAATATTGACTTTCGGTTTTTGTGGCCGTTTAGACAGGTACCATAAAGGATTAGATTTATTATTAAAAGGATTTCAACAATTCTTAGAAAAGGGGGGCAAAGCAAGGCTAGAATTGATTGGAGATGGCAAAGACCGCCCTGCTATAGAAAAATTAGCCAATGATTTGGGGATTCGAGCGCATATCACCTTTCATGGCGCACTTTTTGGACTTAAGAAATTTCATACCCTTCATCAATTTGACGCTTTCCTACATACCTCCCGAATGGAAGGTTTTCCAATGGCGGTTTTAGAAGCTGCCGCTTTATCTATCCCTTGTATTACAAGTGAGGCGACGAATATTAATAGTTATATCCGAGCATACCACGCTGGCATTGCCTTACCTAATAATACGCCAATGAGTATTGCTAGTGCCATGAGTATTTGCGCTGATTTATATCAGCAAAATCAACTAAATATACTAGGAGAAAATGCTAAAGAAATGGTGGCTACTGCCTTTAATTGGCGTAACATAGCACAGGAATTATTTAAAGTTTATGCAGCTTAGAAACCGATAAGAAATTAATTCCCCACGAATTTATTAACCCCACTAATTATAGTTGTTTAAGTTATTTTTCGGCATTACTTAAAATACAATATAGCAACGCAATATGGCAACATCGCAACACTACAACACGGCAACACGGCAACATCGCAACACCGCAACATCACAACACGGCAACACCGCAGTATATAGGCAGAAATGGTTAGCAAACGGGCTATTAATTTTACTCGGTTTACGCATTACCAGTTATTTTACCCTATTTCCTGATTCTGTAGCGATGACCCAATTAGTAAAAACCGTTTTACGGGTGATACTAACAGGCGTAGCTTTTATGTGGTTGAATCAATTAAAACAGAAGTTTCCTAAATATCGGGTGGAATACCAAAATAGTACCCCACTTTTACTGTATTGTGCCTATTTAATTTTGGGGATTATCTCCATTTTTTGGACGTCTTCGGTTCGGTATACCATGTTGCAATTATCGATGATTATAGAGGCCTTAGTTTTTGCTTGGTTCTATATCCAACTGGTTGCTTTTTATAATAAAGTAAGCGACAATCATACCCGATTTAGTTGGTTATTTGGCGTATCCACGATGTGGATTTGTATTGCTTTTATGCTTGGTTTATTTTTTGACCCAGATACTTATTATCGACAAACACATGGTGGAGAGGTATCTCGTTTGGGTGGTTATATTATTAATCCAAACGAATTGGGGATGTTAGCTGTTTTAGGGGCTGTCATGGCTTATACAGAATTTAGAAATGCCGCTTTTAAAATGACCCAAATGTGGGTATTAATTGCCTCCGTTGCGGTCTTATTACTCACCCAATCTCGCTCTTCTTTAGGAGCATTTTTGATAGTAACGGGTATCTATGTTTTTATGTCAGGCAATCGAAAATTAATTCTAGGGTCTATTGTTGGGGCGGTCTTTGCATTGCCAATATTGGTAAGAACGATTATCTTAAAACAAGGAGATGTGGAAGAAGTGATGAGTATGACAGGTCGCTTACCTTTTTGGGAAGATTTAATTATGTATGGTTTTACCAAAGAACCCCTGTTGGGCTACGGTTTTATGCGCATTAGTTATAGCGATAAATTTGATAGTATCCATTCTTATGCAGCGGGCATGACGCATAACACTTTTATTCAAGTACTGTTAAATCTTGGTTTAGTCGGCGGTTTTATTTGTATGTTCCAAATGATTGCGACAGGTTTTGTGATTGGGGCTTCTAAAGATAGTTACCATAAAGTATTGGCTTGGTTGATGTTAGTGCCGTTAATTATTAATTCTACTACGGAATTTGGCATTTTTGGAGAATCAAATTATGGCATTCAGTTTTATCAATTTGTGGTTTTGTTTTTTGTAATGAAAGTGATAAACACCGAGAAAAAAATATTGGCTTAATGAAAAATCAACTACAACCTAACGATATTCCTTTATTGGCTAAAATTTTCAATCCCGATACGGAGATAGTATATGTTTTTACAACAATAGAAAACCTAGCATTTTATCAAAAGATACAAGATAATTTAGATTGTATCCTTAACTATTTTACGGAAGCAATAGCCTTACAAAAAGAGATAGCACAGCAGCAATCGAATCAGATAGTTGTCCTAAATTTAAGACCTGAAAATAGTTTGGATGCATACCTTCAAAGGCAATCCAATCTAATTATCATAGATTTTAGTCGGACAAAAATAAGCTCCCCTAGCAATACTTTTCAATTTGATTTTATCAATAATCGAGATACCAGCATTCGTTGGATCTATCCTACTAAAAACAACCAGCCTATATTCCTTAATTTATACAATGCAACTGGCTGGAAAGGACAATTATTTCAAACTGTTTTTAAAATAGGCTTTAAGTTAAAATTAAAAAAGTGGTTTAAATCTGGTACTTTTCGAGTGATTGCCAATGGGCTGTTTTTAGAAAAAATCAACCAACGATTAACAGCAGCTCAATATGCTATTTTTACAGGAACAGTAGGCGTCAATCGCAAAGCAGTTATCAGTTTTGAAGAAGCAGGAAAAGCTACCCAGTTTTTAAAAATGCCCTTAACGAAGGTAGTTCAGAAATTAGTGGATAAAGAAGCTTTTTATCTTAAAAAATTACAAACCTATTCTTTTAAGCAATTAGTGATTCCTCAAGCAAAAAAAATTGGGAATAATCTACTAGTTTCTAATGTGTGTCCTAATAAAGTTTTGAATAATAGTAATTTTACGAAAGTGCATTTATCCGCACTTCATGAATTATATGAACAAACGACGCAGCCTACCTTTTTGAAATCCACCAAAGTATGGCAATTTATTCATCAGGATTTAGATACTATTGCCACAGCTAAAATTGTCAACGATTTATCAAAAGAGAAGGTAAAAAATTGCTATAAACAACTAAGTATTTTAGCGGAAAATTTTGAAGCAATAGAAATGATGCCAATGGCTATCACTCACGGTGATTTAACCCCATGGAATAGTTATTTAAGTGATAAGCAATTACATGTTTACGATTGGGAATTAGCCGACCGATTACCCTTATTATATGATGCGTTTCATTATATTTTTCAAACCAGTATTTTAGTGAAAAGAATCCCTTTTTCGGAGATTAAATTACAGTTAGAAGCCCTTGAAAAGGCCGAATTGGTACAATCTATTTTAACTAAATTTAAAGTGAATTTTCAACAAGCGTATCAATTTTATTTATTGCGGAATACGAGTTATTATTTGAGTAAATATATGGAGCAGGGACAATTGCATGCACAAGCACATTGGTTAATTGGGGCTTGGGCCGAAGCTTTGACGGAGGAAGGGATGTTGGTTAGAGAGCAATTACGTAATGCGACAAAAACGGGCTAAAGTTTTTTTACCACGGAGGAATCAAAGAAATCGGAGGAAGAATTAATGTTAAAGCGGTATAAGTATCCCTTAATCTAAAATAAATTGTATAGATTAGTGTTTTCAGAACCCTAAATTCTGGAAGCACTAATTTTTACAGTTTATGCAAGCAATGCTTTTTTGTTTGATGAAACGCTTCAAATGAGAGGGATTATACTACTTATATTCATCCTAATTATTAGGGATTCTTTGGTTAGCCAAAACCTGATACCAAACGGTAGTTTTGAAGAGTTGGAATGTCCAGATAATCCAATTAATAGTATAAATACAACAGCTACTTGGTACGCTGTGGGAGCGGATGCCTATTGGTTGCATGAAAGATGTCCTTTTGATAAAGCCGCTAGTCAATCGGTGATTGCATTAAATGCATCTATTGTTCCAAGTAGGGGATTAGGATATATGTCCTTAGAAGCTGCCGTAACAGAAAATGGATTTTTTGTTTCCGAAGGCGTTGGAATAGAATTGTCCGAAACATTGAAACCCGATAGGTTTTATTATTTTGGAATGGCTTTGATGAATTATGATTTAATTGAAGCGCCCAATTACGTAGGAATTGACTGTGGTCCAATACCTGTTCACAATATAGGCTTATATGTAACGAATGAAAGGTTGATTTTTAATGCAGAATATAGTCAGGAGCAGTTCGCTCCGTACCTCACTAAAGTGGAATTAAGTGGGGAGCAACGACTATTGACTAATATTACTAGCCGAAGTAGTTTCAAAAACTACCAATGGTATCAATATTGGGATTGTTTTCAAGCGAATGGCGGAGAACGTCACCTAGCGGTAGCGGGTAATAATTATGAAATAGAAACAGCAAATAGCTGTTTTATAGAAGGGCAATCTAATCCCTTGTACCTTTCAGGCTATGGCGTAGATAATTTACAACTAGTGGAATTACCTGTTAAACTAGATACGGTTATTCCGTTATGTGATGGAGGCGTTACTGTCAATCTTCACGATATGGTTAAAGACCCTTTTTTTGAGAAAGCAACTTATTTATGGAATGATGGATTTTCAGGAACAGAAAGATTTATTACGGTAGCAGGAAATTATGAAGTCGAGATGGAATTACCTTGTACTACTATTCCGATTACCATAAATATAGATGAGGAACTTTGTGCGACGAATATCTATGTACCGAATACTTTTTCTCCAAATAACGATGGAATTAATGATGAATTAAAACCTTTTATTAAAACTCAATTAGGGATTATTGAGTATGAATTTCAAGTATTCGACCGTTGGGGAGGTCTAGTTTTTCAGACAACTAATAGGTCAGAAGGATGGCGAGGAGGCAACCCTAATGATTTATTAGAACAAGGTGTTTTTCTTTGGAAATTAGTATATGTATTAGAGAATGGCGCCAATAAAAAAGAAGTAGAAACAGGGAGTACTTTTTTATTTAAATAACGCCTTAATAACTCACCATAAAACTTCCTTCCGTTAAACTAGTCTTGGCATTTCCCGCCAATTCAGCCGCTTCAAAAAAGAAAGTCCCTTCTATAATTTTTACCCCTTTATCATGTTTAGTAACCGTTACTTGCCCACTTTCAGCGCCTAAAAAAGTCATATCATCAATATTGTATTGAGCGCCATAATCTGCAAAACCTGGCGTTCCTAAATCATAAGTACCTTCCGTAATATCTCTAGGTAAATAAAGCGCAACGGATGGAATGCCGCCTGCTGCGGTGCCAACAATCGCAATAGCATTCGTAAATGGGTCAATCATAGCCGTAACTGCTTCTGGTTCAAATAAAACACTATCGACTTTGACGGAGATGGTATTAAAGTCATTAACAGAACCTAATTGAGTTTGGACGGGTATTTTATCAAATCTACCGACTTCTATTTTGACTTCCCCTGCGGGTAAAGCTCTTGCCCCTGTAAAGAAAAAAGTGCCTGACATCGTAGAATCTTGCCAGTTAAGTTCGGTAATTTCTACGCTTCCGCCTTCCATGCTAGTATTGGACGTAAAAGCATTGGAATTATCCCCCAATGTATAAGCTCCTGCACTTAAACTATTTTCAGTTAAGTCATAAACACCTTCCCCTTTATCTTCTAAACTTAGGATAATTATAGAACCATCTGCGGCTAATCCCGAAATACCGATTCTATTGACTTGAATCAACGCCCCAGCGGCTGTTGCGGACCAGTCCATGTTATTTATTTGAGCGGTCATTAGACTAGTGCTCGTATCCATCGGCATTTCAGTCATTGGATTTTCTTCTTCTGGTGGTGCCACATTCGTATCCAAAAAAGCATCATCACAACTAAATAATAAACTAAAGATGACCAAACTAATGAAAAAGGAAACTAAATTTATCCGCATGATTGTTTATTTGTCATTACTGAGAATAGAGAGCAGAGAGTAGAGAAAAGAGATTTAAACTGGACTTCTGCCAAAGTATTACTTGTTTTTACTGATTTTGGCTGTCTTTATCTCTATTCTCTCAATGAAATGGTCTCTAATCTCTATTCTATTGAATAATTTCATTTACGATAATATAGCAATAATCCTACTAAATACGATTTCAAGCAACCTATAAACGTTTATTTTTAAAAAATAATTATAAAAAATGAAGTTTTATTTTAACTACGCAAAACTACTGCGTACTATCCTCCTAACTTGCAGTCAAAATTAAGGAACAATGAATATTTCAGCATTAGAAACAATGATTACAGCGGGTTATGTCAAAAAACAAAAGCATCCAACTGCCGATTTATTAATCTATAATTATTCTGAAACGGCTCAATTTGAGCGAGTTTGGAATGAGGTGACGTTGCAATGTCGAGGTTTGATTTTGGATGGAGAGGGTAGGGTAGTGGCTCGCCCTTTTCCAAAGTTTTTTAATTTAGAAGAGTTAGTCAATAAACCAATTCCAAATTTACCTTTTGAAATTTATGAAAAAATGGACGGTTCTTTAGGGATTAGTTATGTTGTAAATGAGGAAATATTTATGGCAACTAGAGGGTCCTTTATTAGCGAACAATCGGTGAAAGCCAATGAATTATTAAATACTAAATATGCTGCTGCTAAAGCGCAAATGAATCCAGCCGTTACCTATTTATTTGAAATCATTTATCCCGAAAATCGGATAGTTTTGGATTATGGACAGCAAGAAATCTTGGTTTTATTAGGGATGATAGAAACAGCGACAGGAAAGGAATTACCCTTAATAGACATAGGTTTTCCAGTTGTTAAAAAATATGATGGCTTAAAAGATATTCAAGAATTAAAGGCTTTGGCTTATGATAATAAAGAAGGTTTTGTGATTCGTTTTTCCAACAACTATCGTATCAAAGTAAAGTTTGAAGAATATGTGCGGATTCATCGAATCATCCAGCAAGTATCGAGCATCAGTATTTGGGAAAACTTAATGGCTGGGCAGCCTTTTACAGAAATATTAGAACGAGTGCCCGATGAATTTTATACTTGGGTGAAAGTGACCAAAGCGAAATTAGAAGCAGATTATTTAACTATTGAAAATATAGCTAAAAGCGAGTATAAAGAATTAGCAACACGCAAAGCAACTGCTTTGTATTTTCAGACTTGTCGATATCCAAAAATTCTTTTTTCTATGTTGGATGGAAAGGATTATTCGGAGACGATTTGGCGGTATATTCGACCTACTTATACTCGACCGTTTACTCACAAGAACGTGCTAGAAGGATTGCAAACGGATACGGACGGATTAAACTGATAAGAACGGATTTTACGAACTAAACGTAGAATCCGTTCTTATCAGTTAAATCTGTTCCAATCCGTTGACCATCCTATCTAATTAAAAACCATTTTTAAAACTTAAAATTAACCACAGGAAATTCAGTTGAAACTAGATGTAATGCACAAGCTAAGCCATCCCATCCGCTTTGCGGTTCATTCGCTTAAATGTTCCCCGAACATTTACCCTGCGGGGTCGCTCGTTCATCCTGTTAATCCTGAAAAATCCTGTCATCCTGTAAATATGAAACAAGTTATTATATTAAGAGGCCTACCAGCTTCGGGGAAATCAACCTACGCAAAGGATTTAGTAAAAGCGAATCCAGGCATGTATAAGCGCATCAATCGAGACGATATGCGAGAAATGTTAGACGGTTATCAATTTTCAAAAAGCAATGAAAAATTTGTCAAAAAACTAAGAGATTGGTTGATTGTCGAAGCCTTGCGAGATGGAAAACATGTGATTGTGGATGATACCAATTTATCCCAGAAAAACATCAATCGCATCAATGATTTGGTCAACGGTTATAAAAAGCAAACAGGGCATCAAGTAAATGTAGCAATCAAAGAATTTACCATAGAGTTGCAAGAAGCAGTTGAACGAGATGCTAAAAGAGCGCGCCCAGTTGGTCGCAAGCAAATTGAAAAATTGCACCGTCAATTTTATGCACCTGATGATAAAAAAGGAAGAGGCCCGTATTATATGGAACAAGACAAAACCTTAGCAAAGGCAATTATTTGTGATATAGATGGGACGTTGGCAATCATCGAAGGCCGTTCGCCTTTTGATGCGACTTTATGTGAACAAGATGCGTTAAATGAACCAATTGCGAATATCGTCAAAGACGAATACGCCAAAGGCACACATATCTTTTTGTTTACAGGAAGAAAGGATTCTACCAAAACACAAACCCTAAATTGGTTGAAAAAATTCGAGATTCCCTTCCACGAAATTGTAATGCGACAACATGAAGATAATCGAAAGGATTCGATTGTGAAAACCGAATTTTTTGATGCGCATATCAAAGATAAATTCTTTGTCAAATACGTCTTAGATGACCGAAATCAAGTAGTGGATATGTGGCGATTGGATATTGGTTTGCCTTGTTTGCAGGTGAATTATGGGGATTTTTAAATGAGTTGCGAGTTTTCGAGTTGCGGGTTGCGAGTTGAATAGAGTAGCTTTGTTTGGTATTTAGGGCGAAATCTAATTTTAATATTTTACCCTAATAATAAACAGTAGCAGTATCCCAACCCGTAACTCGCAACCCGCAACTCGTTTAATCCACAATCGCCTGATAAACCAAATTATGAAACTTCTCCCGAGCCTGTAAATGATTATAAGGCATCACTTGAATCATCATCAAAATAGCTAGGTCTTCTTTAGGGTCAATTCTAAAATAAGTGCCTGCTGCACCGCCCCAACCATACATACCTACAGAACCTAAGGCTTCGGTAGCCGCTAAATCCGTTGTAACGGAGAAGCCTAAACCAAAAGCCGTTCCTCTGCCAGGCAGTACAATTGGCCCACCCGCATGTGGTGTCTTTTGTGTATGGTCACTAGTCATTAATGCCAAAGTTTTAGGACTAATCAAACGATGACCATTCAATTCGCCTTTATTCAAAAGCATCTGACAGAATTTTAAGTAATCATTGGTTGTAGAAACCAATCCACCACCACCAGAAAACATCGTCACTTCCTTACAATATTTACTCATAGAAGGATGGTCAATCACTTGTAAACTACCATCGGTTTTTTTATGCGTATAGTTAGTGATGAAACGGTCATCTTTTGCATTAGGGACTTCAAAATGGGTATCATTCATGCCCAATGGTTGTAAAATACGTTCTGCTAAAAATTCATCCAAAGGCTGATTGGCAATAATTTCTAATAAAGCACCTGCTACATCGGTAGAAACACTATATCTCCAACCACTTCCAGGTTGATGATATAACGGCAAGGTACTCATCGTTCTCAGAAATTCTCGATTGGTCGTACCCGCTCTTTTAGCCCCTACCTTATAAAGGGAATCGACGTGATTAGCAGGAAAACCCCAACCATAGCCAAAACCAGTTGTATGTCGCAAAACATCAATAATTCGAATCGGTTGTTTAGCTGGCTTCGTTTTGCCATCGCCAATATGCACTTGCATATCCTTGAATTCAGGCGCATATTTATGCAAAGGGTCATTCAATTGAAATGCTCCTTCTTCATAGAGCATCATCAAACCAATAGAAACAATCGGTTTAGTCATCGAATATATACGGAAAATACTATTGTCTTTTAAAGGGTCTTTGCTATCCACATCTTCATAACCATACGTATCAAATTGCACAACTTTTCCTTTACGGATAACGGCAGTTTGCACACTTGCTAATTGTCCTTTGTCTACATATTCGTGCATTTTTGCTTCCATCATTTTTAAGCGAGTGGAAGACATACCGACAGATTCGGGTGTGGCAGTTGGTAGGTTAAAAGCAGTAGTTGATTTTTTAGTAGCAATGGAATTTTGTGCCACTAAATCAACAGTATTGCTGATTATACAAATTAAGAATAGTAAAAATAGTAGGGATTTGATTTTCATAAATATGTTTTTTCGTTTTTGATGAAAATCAAAGGTAGTAAATTGAAGTTAAGTATGGAAATGAAATTTTTAATCGGTTATTTCCTGACCAATTCTTGCAAAGCCACTTGAAGCGCATCTTTCCGATTCCGAGCCACAGGAATTTGCTGTTTATCCGTCATCACGACATACCCTCCATCTCGCCGACTATACTTTTTGACTTGTTGCAAATTGACCAAATGAGATTGGTGGACTCTAAAAAAATGCGCATCTTCTAACAATTCTACATATTCTTTTAAAGTTTGAGAAACCAATAATTTTCGCCCATCTTGCAAATAAAACCAAGTATAATTTTTCTCCCCTTGGCAACGAATAATTTGCTTTAAATCCACAAATTCTACATGGTCACTTTGTGGTAAGGCTATTTTTTGAGGAGTGTCCAAACGACTGGATAATAGCAATTCTAATTTTTGTTGCTGCTGCTTTTTTTCTTGATTGGCCAATACCCGATTAACCGCTTGCTTGAGTTCCAAAGCATCAATTGGTTTCAATAAATAATCAATCGCACAAAACTTAATCGCTCGGATGGCATATTGATTATAAGCAGTGACAAAAATAATATCAAAATCAATTTTGTCGAGACTTTCCAATAATTGAAAACCATCGCCTAGCGGCATGGCAATATCTAGAAAAACCAAATCAGGTTGTTGTTCTTTTATCACATCCAAGGCAGTAATAGCAGAATCAGCTTCTCCGACAATCTGGACTTCTTTGCAATAACTGGCTAATGCCAAGCGCAAATTTTCTCGATTATTGGCTTCATCGTCCACTATAATGGCAGTAATTTGGGTCATTTTTCGATTGGTATAATTAGGTTAACAATAGTTCCAGTTGTAGTTGGGTTTAATTCGCTGCGGTCTTGGATTTTCAGAAAATCAGTTCCTTCTTGACCGATTAATAATTGAATCCGTTGCCGAATGAGTGCCATACCAAAACTTTTCTGATGGGCTTTATGCCGCTGCTGTTGTTGCTTCGCTTGGTGAATACCAATCCCATTATCAATGATTTCGCAAGCCAATCCCTGCGGATGCGATTGAATATTTATCCACAAATTTTTAGCCCCTTTTTGCGGCATTAATCCATGCAAAATAGCATTTTCTATTAATGGTTGTAGCAACATGCCCGGAATATAAGTATTAAAGCCATCAATGTCCTCGGCAATATTTATTTCATACTCAAAAGGGGTTCGCAATGCTTCTAAGCTACAGTATTGTTTAATAGCAGCCATTTCTTCTTCCAGAGTAATAAATTCCTGTTCCGAATTGCGCAATATTTTACGCACTAATCCTGCAAATTGGGTTAAGTAGCGGTCAGCAGCTACCTCTTCTTTTTTTCGAATCAAATTTTGAATAGAACTCAACGCATTGAATAAAAAATGCGGATTCATTTGGGCACGGATGCCTTTGAGTTCTAATTCTACTAATTGGCGTTTTTGTTGTTCTTTTTTGGCTAGGGTTCTTTTTCTTTGGATATAGATGGCGGCAAATAATAGCAGGATTAAGGCGGTAATGCCTAGGTTTTGCCAGAAAATTGAGGAGGGTTGCCAAAGTTTTGTTTCGTTTGGATTTGGTAAACTAGTTATGACGGAAGATAGTTTTTTGAAAGAATTAGCATTGTATGGCGTAGTGATAATTTTTCCATCAGGGTCTATTAAATAGAAATAATTAGCGTTATTACTAATGTGAAAACTATCTCTTAAGCTCAACATTTCATTAGGAGGAATGTAAATTACTTCATCTAAAAATTGATTCATTTGGCTCGAATCCCTTGTTACTACAATACTTAAAGTCTTAATCGGTTCTTTTTTATTCCCTTTTATTTCTTGTATATCAGATTTGGCAACCTCTAAATTTTTTACTAAACCTATATGAAGCAATAAATAATCTCCTAAGTAATTTTCTAAGGAGATGTTTTTTGTTGAATCTAAATCATATTTCCATTTGGGGGCAGCAATATTTATTTGGAAACGTCTGGTATCTGTTGGGGAGGAATACCTAAAAGTTCTTGGGGAAAACATATAATATCTTTTTGATTCAGCCATAGGAAATTGTTTAGCATAATCATCAAGTATCTTTTTTTTTGAAGTTACATTACAACCATCTATTAAAATTTTTAATAGGCGTTTATAATTATTCTCTTTATAAGAACTAGTGTTCTTAAATAAAACTAATTCCCCTATTCTGAAATGATTTTCTGGTTCCGTATAGACTAATTTACTAAAATTATAAAAAGCTAATCTGTTTGCAAGACTTCCTTTTCCTGTATAACGACCTTGTAGCATTGTATACCCTAATTTTAGATAATCGTATAATATCCAAGAGTAAGCTTTAAATTCAGGAAGTCGAAAAAATAAGCTTCTAACTTCTTGACAGGCTTTTAAATATTCTGGGTCAATGTAGGCATCTCTATAATTATAAAAAGATACCATTCGCTTTAAGAGTGAACCTGCATATTGAAAATGAATATGCCTATCTAAAAACTGATAAAATTGAGGTGACAATAGCTTTTTTTTATCTACTAAAAAACGGAGTTCTTTTTGTTTTTTAGTTTGCAATTCTTTCAGATATTGTAATTGTGTCTTTTTCAATACAATATGGTCACTTGGTCTCCAAAAAGTATCTCCTCTTATTTCATGATATAATTCAAGCAATGTTTCATTAGATATAGCATTACTCCCAGAAAATGAAGTTTTACGAAAAATAGCATTGGCATCAATATTAATAAAGAATAAGTATTTCCCGTAGTAATCGCCGTCTTTTTAGCATCATTCAAGGTCAGCACAAACTTCCCTTTAAAATACTTTTGAATACTACCAATACTCCCTTTATGTACAATATATGAGCGATGTACCCGCACAAAATCGTCGGGTAATTCGTCCGCTAATTTACCCAAGCTCCAATCGCCTAAATAAGTTTTGCCCGTATTCGTAAAGACTCGAACATGTTTGTCTTCTGCTTGAAAATAATGGATATTTTGATAATCAATTAATAATATTTTGTCGCCTACTTTGACAGGGAAAGTAAAGGACTTTTTAGTTGGTTTAAGCGATTCAAAAAGCTGTTCTAGTTTTTTGAAATCGGTAGGCGTTTGTTGGGTTTTATTCTCCCCACCAAATTTTTTCAATTTCTGAATGGCTCTTTCAAATCTAGCAGCCCCAAAAGGTTTGACTAAATAATCGACGGAATAATTTTCAAAGGCTTTAATCGCATATTGTTCATAAGCGGTGGTGAAAATAACAAGCGGCTGATAGGTCAATTTAGCTAAGACTTCAAAACCCGTCATATCGGGCATTTGTACATCTAAAAAAAGGACATCAGGGCGTAATTCTTCGATTTTGTGCAACGCATCAATGCCGCAATCTGCTTCAGCAAGGATTTCTATTTTATTCGCAAAGGAACTTAATAAACGCTTTAGGCGGATGCGGGCTGGATTTTCGTCGTCTATGATGATGGTGGTATACATGTTGGGAAATTTTCAATTTTCAATTTTCAAACGGGGTGGATGGCTTGGGTTATTGAAAATTATTTAGGTTGAACTTTAAGCTTTACGGAAATAAGGTAATCGAAACATGCTTTTTAGGTTCATTGATAAAAGCCAATTCATGCTTTTCTGGATATAATAAAGCTAATTTTTTACGAATACTTTGCAAGCCATAACCAGAAGGCATATCATCTGGAAACGGTTTGCCGCCATCGTAAATTTGGAAGACCAATTGATTGGCTTTTTGTTGGATATTTATCTGGATGGCAATGCTATTTGTTGTTTGGTCATACCCGTATTTAATCGCATTTTCTACGATTGGTTGTAATAAAAAACGAGGTATTTTGATGGCTAACAGTTCGTCAGGGCAAGTTAATTGAAATTGTAATCTATCACCAAATCGAATTTTTTCTATCTCCAAATACGTTTCTAATATTTCAATTTCCTTTTCAATCGTACTCCAATTTTCTGTTTGTCGATTGGTACTATATTTAAAAAAGTGCGAGAGGGCAATTGCCATCTCTTCAGTTTTGGCAGGGTCTTCTTGGGCTAAACCTGCTATGGAATTTAGGGAGTTATAGAGAAAATGAGGGTTGACTCTGGCTTGTAGTGCGTCTAATTCTGCTTGGGATTGGAGTTCTTTTTGTTTGGCAAAATCAAGTTGTTTTTTCTGTTGTTGTAAATCAACTAAATGAGTTCGGTAATTATTCAATATATTGCCAAAAGCAATGCACGTCCACAATAGTAAAGTATAAGATTGAAATAAGGTTTTTGAAGTAATTTGTAGTTGATAAATTTGTAGCATGTCTGCCATTTTATCAAACTGAAAAATAGCGCCTTTAGTAATCAAGAATGCAAGAATCTGAAAAAATACGCCTAGGATGATAATAGTGATAAATTTAAAAACCTCTCTATCTCCTATGGGTTTACTTTGAAAATACTTCCGATTCAGCCATTGGAAAGATAAATAAGTAGGAATTAAACTAAGTAGACTAAATAGCGCAGCATAACCAAGTGAAGGATAAAAAGTTGGATTGTTAAAAAAATGTGCATATAGGTAAGTAAGTAATACTAAATTGCCAAATTTCGGGAATAGTGTGCTACATCTACCAAGAAAATCGGAAGTACTTGACCAGAACCATATCACTAAAAAGGCAATTAAACTACATAAAATAAATCCAATGGAAGAATTCATTAACTTTCCAAATAATAATAATTCTGTAGTTTGTGCTTGTCGAAATATTCTTAAGTTTTTCCCTGCTGCTGATAGACTATCTTGATTAATGCTAGCAGGATTAAATGTAGTAACATTATCAACGTATAGTTTTTTATTATTAAATGCATCTACAATCCAATTAGGGTTAATCATTTCTTCTTTGATAGATTTCCCTTTTGCAATGGTCACTACTCCATTATCAATATTCCCCCAAACTACTTTAAAATAAGTATACGTTTGAATAACAGTATCCTCAATAATGTATAGATCCCCAATTAATGGCTGACCAATAAATGATGAGGTAGATTCCGAATAAGAATAATTTAACCCAAGTGGTTTTCTAAAATGGTTATTAAAAATCGAAATACCAGCTCCAATAAGTATCGCTATGAAAATTGAAAATTTGAATTTTTGCTTCATGATTGCCAAATTTAAAAAAATTACTAAATCTTTTACAACCACAAAGAAATAACTAAGCCAAGCCTAATTCCATTACTTTCCGACGAACTGACCATTCCTAGCGTGAAGTGCCCATTTTTAACCCGTGAATTATTTCCGCTCAAACCGATAACCACCCTCACTCAATAAAAATCAAAACTCCAACAGAAATCCCCAACATATCCACCACCGATTCCTGCAATTCAAAAGCCTCAATACTATCTTCCATCACGGCCACATCCGATAATTTGGAATAATAAGAACTGCGACTGCCTCGCAAATAAGTTCCTTTAATATCGAGCATTGTCTTCCAATCTTTATCCAAAGGAATCAAAAAACCAAGGGAACCACCATAACTTACGCCCCAAGAATTATCATCTATAAATCGCTCTAATGGATTATCGTCGGATTCAGGGTCAACCAAGCGAGAAGCAGTAAAAAAATGATTGAAACCTAATTGTCCTCTAAAATAAGGTTGGAAAGGCAAGGTCATTATGGGTTCTAAATGCAATAGTAAATGACTGCTAAACAAACTAGAATTGGTTTTCCATTTTAAATCAAAACCTTCTGCATCGGTAAAATCATAGACTTCATTACCAAAATTGGCAATCGAAGTCGCAAATCCCGCATAAAAAGGGGTTTGGTTGAGGTTGACTAAAAATTCTAGTTGTCCACCGAAGCCAGACTGACTCATTTTTTCGCCAAAAGTGCTGATGGGTACTAAGGTTTGGAAAGTAATACCTCCGAACATGGGGTATTTGATAGGAGTTGATTCCTCCTCTTCGTCTAGATAATCAATCTCCTCTTGTGCATGAATAGCTAAGGAACAACAGCCATATAAAAATAGAAAGAAGATAATTTTTTTCATAAAGAGTGATTTACAAAAGTATAGGATGTTTCAAAATATCGTCCGTAGCTTAGACGGCTGGTCTGAGTAGTTCTGAGCAAGCAAGTAAATAAAGTGTACGTCGTTCTACTCAGACCAGCCGTCTAAGCTACGGTTGGGTAGCAAAATAATAAAAAGCGGAGAAGGATGCTGTTAAATTTTGTTAAGAAATTACGAAGAAACAAAATAGCATATTTAAATTCGTGGGGCAATTAAATTCGTGGGGCAAATTATTTTCCACAGATTTGATTTCCTATGGCTTATTATCAATCTTTAATCTGACACACTAATCGACAGAAAATAGGAAGACGTAAAGGTATAAAATATACTTTTAGTGATAATGTTGTAGCGTTTTTAATCAAATTAATACCTTGTTGATATGTTGTATGGGTGAAAAAATACTTTAAACAAACATAGCATCGTATTTTTGGGTCGAATTTAATACAACTATTGACCAAAGATAAATTAATTAAAACAAGAATTATGAAGAACATCTATTGTCTACTAAGCATCTGTTTTGTGCTAATGACTAGCCAAGCAAACGCCCAAGGTTATTTACGTGCAGACGGCAAAAATATTGTCAATGAAAGCGGAGAAACCGTCATCCTTCGAGGCATGGGTTTAGGAGGTTGGATGTTGCAAGAAGGCTATATGCTACAAACCGCAGGTTTTGCCAATGCCCAATATAAAATTCGCAATAGCGTAGAAGAATTAATCGGCAAAGCAGACACCGATTTATTTTATGAAGCATGGTTAGCCAATCATGTACGAAAGGCAGATATTGATTCCTTAAAAGCATGGGGCTTTAATTCTGTTCGATTGCCGATGCATTATAATTTATTCACTTTACCTATTGAGGATGAACCTGTGGCAGGTGAAAATACATGGTTAACCAAAGGGTTTGAGTTGACAGATAGCCTGATTGCTTGGTGTAAAGCCAATGAAATGTATGTCATTTTCGATTTACATGCAGCACCAGGAGGTCAAGGTCGAGATGAAGGAATTTCGGATTATGATACCAGTAAACCTTCGCTTTGGGAAAGCCCTGCTAACCAAGCTAAAACAGTTGCTTTATGGAAAAAATTAGCAGAAACTTATGTCGATGAACCATGGGTAGGCGGGTATGATTTAATTAATGAAACGAATTGGGAGATGACGAATAATGCGCCCTTAAAGCAAATATATTTAGACTTGACGGCTGCTATTCGAGAAGTAGATACCAAACATATTATATTTATAGAAGGCAATTGGTTTGCTAATGATTTTACTAATTTAACCCCACCTTGGGATGACAATCTAGTTTACAGTCCACATAAATATTGGTCGATTAATGACCAAGCTTCCATTCAATGGGTGTTAGACCTTCAGCAACAACATAATGTACCTTTATACTTTGGAGAATGGGGCGAAAATTCTAATCCTTGGTTTAGAGATGCCATTGAATTATTTGAGGGGAATGGTATTGGTTGGGCAGTTTGGCCGATGAAAAAAATTGAATCTATTGCAGGACCACTATCCATTGTGAAAACACCAGAATATCAAAGCTTATTAGATTATTGGAATGGCAATGGAGAAAAACCATCTGCTGCTTTTGCGAAAGCCGCTTTAATGGAAATCACAGAAGGCTTAAAAATAGAAAATTGTATATATCAAAAAGATGTAATTGATGCGATGTTTAGACAGCAAACTTCCAATGCAACGGTACCTTTTAATACGCAGACTATTCCAGGCGTAGTTTATGCGACTGATTATGATATGGGCGTCGTTGGACAAGCTTATTTTGATACCGATATTGCAGATTTCAGAGTTTCTACAGGCAATTTTACCGCATGGAATAGTGGTTGGTCATATCGAAATGATGGGGTTGATATTGAAAAAAGCGAAGATGTAGTCAACTCCAATGGATATAATGTGGGTTGGATTTCATCGGATGAATGGATGCAATACGATGTTGATATAAAAGAAAGTGGAGTTTATTCTGTGAATGTTCGAGTAGCAGCAGATGCAGATGGTGGACAGTTTCATTTTACAATTGGTGATGGCGCAATTTCTGCGGTGACAAGCGCTCCTAATACTAATGGTTGGCAAAGTTGGCAGACTGTAACGGTGCCTAATGTAGTGCTAACACCCAATGACAAAAAAATCCGTTTTTATGCAGATGCCGCTGGTTTTAATTTAAATAGTTTTGAATTTGTGAAAGTAGGAGAGAGTGAATTAGTGCCGACTCAATTTGTTTCCGCAGCGACTTTAGATGAAAATACGATACAATTAAATCTAAATAAACGGTTGGTTACCCCTTTGGCAAATGCTACGGCAGTATTTCAGATTTTTGTGAATGGCAGTTTGATTACTATTGATAATGTAGTGGTGAGTTCAGACAATCCAAGAGTATTAACTTTTGGGTTAAATCAAAGTCTTCGCTCAGAAGATGTCGTGACGATTTCCTATATTGGCGACCAAGTCATGGCAGAAGATGGAACGGCTTTGGGTGGTTTTTCAAGACGCCCTGTGCAGAATTCAGTCGCCATTATTCATAGCGTCCCAGGCCGAGTAGAAGCAGAAGATTACTTTGCACAATCAGGCATCCAATTAGAAAATACGACCGATACTGGTGGTGGCCAAAATATTGGTTTTTTAGATAATGATGATTATTTAGATTATTTTATCAATGTAACGGAAGCAGGTATTTATCAAGTCGATTTCAGAACTGCGGCTCAAAGCGAAATGGGGCAAGTTGAGTTGCAATTAATTGATAATAATGGCAATGCTACTGCTTTAGAAAATCTTACTTTTCCAGCAACAGGTGGTTGGCAAACATGGACCACTACGGAGGGATCCATTGCTTTACCAGCGGGTCAATTACAATTGAGAGTAGTCATCAAACAACCACTTTTTAATATCAATTGGTTTGAATTTACGTTCTTGTCTCCTCCTGATGAAATTCAATATTTGCCTATTCCTGGCAAAATAGAAGCAGAAGATTATGCCACGCAATCTGGAATAGAACTAGAAACTACAACGGATGCTGGTGGTGGTCAAAATATTGGATTTTTAGATACGGATGACTTTTTGGATTATTTTATTCGAGTCAACCAAGCAGGGACTTATAATGTAGAATTTAGAACAGCAGCAGAGAGTGAAATAGGAGCAGTACAGCTCCTATTGATTGGGGAGAATGGAAACGCTACTATTATCGAAGATTTTACCTTCCCTTCCACAGGCGGTTGGCAAACATGGACCAGCACTAACAAATCAGTTGTTTTACCAGCAGGTGAATTGCAACTTCGTGTCGTTATTACTGCTCCTTTATTTAACATCAATTGGTTTGAATTTTCTTTTTTAACCAATGTAAAAGAGGTTAAATTCGCTGATTTACAATTATTTCCAAATCCGACAACTGATTTATTTTTTGTAAAAGGGGAATTGGAAACGGCTCAGAATATGCAGCTTAAAGTAGCTAATTTATTAGGACAGACTATACTAGAAAGGGATTTAGGACAAACGACTTCTTTTCAAGAAACAGTAGATTTAACCGCTTTCCCTAATGGGCAATATTTATTGTCTATTCAGACGGCAGATGGTGCTATTTATACGGACAAAATAGTTAAGATTAAGGAATAGTTATTTCCCAAAGGATATTTTAAGGTAGGCAAACAGCCATCATAAATTTATATACAGTATATTTTAAAATTGGGTAACGATGAGAAATCGTTACCCAATTTTATTTTCATCCGTGGGGAAGTTAAATTCGTGGGGAGAAACTATCCGAGACAACATTTTAGCGGTCAATTCATCAATTACTATTAGAAAGGCAAATATTTGTGTACATTTCTACCCTATTTTTCCGTCATCCTAATCAAATATCAGTTATGACCATCAAAAATCGTTCAATGCTATTTATATTCAGGTATTGTTTAACCCTCCTATTTATCAGCGGCAGTATCGTATTATTTGCCCAACCACAAACACAAAGAGACAGCTACACGAGGTATGAATTACTAGCACCCGAAACCCATAGTTTTCGAATTATTTACGATGTAAGTGCGACAACTAGCGGAGCCATTTATTATTATAATACCTTAAGAAAAGGAAGCGAACATCAGATTGATGCCGTATATGACCGAATGACAGGGACGGCATTAAAATGGACAATTGTAGACGGCGCACATGCCAAAACCAATGGGCATCCAAGGGCAAGTGACGACTATGAATATTTAAAAGTAATATTAGCTAGACCTGTTCCAGAAGGTGGCATTGCCAGGTTAAGAATAGATAAGACCTATAAAGACGCTAAAAGTTATTTTGCTAAAGATGGGCAAATTATTTTTGACCGTTCTTTGGGCATCAAACGCAATTCGGTCGTACTGCCAGCGGGGTATGAATTGGTGTCTTGTAATTATCCTTCTCAAGTTGATTTGGAGGATTCGGGGCGATTAAAATTGAGTTTTATGAATAGAGGTGCGGTAGGAGTTCCCTATAAAATAGTAGCCAAACCATTAGTAGAAAATAAAAAGACACTTGCTTCTAAAACCGACGAATTACCTTGGCCTGCCTATCAACCTAAACCGTCAGGCAGAGACCAAAGTCATGCTCGATTAAATTACAAAATCAACGAAAGAGCTTACCAAAATAGAGATATCGTTTATTTTTTACAGCAACCAGAAAGTCATGATTTTCGGTTATACCACGATTATACAGAATTCAGAGAAGGCGTTGATAAATATGTCAATGTGGTTAGAAAAGGGAGTAAAGCCTCTAATCCATCAGCGAAAATTTTAGATACGGGGGAGATTTTAAAAGTGGAAACGTTGAAAGGACAAGCAGTTGCTGACAAAGGTATTGATATTGGTGGAGAAATCACGCCCGAAACAGAGGTGGTGGTTATTTGGTTTGATGCGGTTAAAAAAGGGGAATCTGTCCGATTAAGAATTGAAGAAACTTATACGGATGCCAATCGCTATTTACTGTATCGGGACGAATTAATCTGGGATAGAAGTTTTGGTAGAAATAGAAATACCGTGATTTTACCTGAAGGTTGGTATTTAACGACAAATGCCATTCCTGCTATTATTGACCAAACGGAAACGGGGCAACCTAGATTACGATATGTAAATGACCGACCAGATAATATTGCGGTTTTTATTAAAGGAAAACGACGTTAATTCTGTAGCGCCAAGCTCTGTTTGGTGTAACTATACCAAGCAGAGCTTGGCATTACAGGAAAACAATAAAATCAAAAAAATGAAAAAGTATACGTTCCTACTATTTTTAGTTTTTACCTGTTTAACTATCAGTACCGCCCAAACCATAGGCCCTAAAAAAGGCAGCCTAGTCATTGTTGGCGGGAACGCCCGTATTGCCCCAGAAGTTTTCAAAAAATTCATTGATTTAGCAGGCGGTCCAACAGCAAAGATTGTCATCATCCCAACGGCAAATGGAACTAGAGATTTTGGTCCAGCGTATGAAGGTCGAGTGTTCCCAAATTATAAACAACATGGTGCGATGAACTTGCAAATTTTGCATACAGATGACCGAACGATAGCTGATTCAGATGAATTTGTAAAAACGATTGAAGGAGCAACAGGTGTTTGGTTTATGGGCGGTCGGCAATGGCGTATAGCAGATTCGTATTTAGACACAAAAACGGAAACTGCGCTTTGGGATTTATTGAATAGAGGTGGTGTAATTGGTGGTTCTTCCGCAGGAGCAACCATCCAAGGTTCGTATTTAGCAAGAGGCGATACGAAGACCAATACCATCATGATGGGCGACCACGAAGAAGGGTTTGGTTTCTTAAAGAAATCGGCGATTGACCAACATTTATTGCGTCGAAATCGACAATTTGATTTAATAGAAATTATGAAAGCAAAACCTGATTTATTAGGGATTGGTTTGGATGAAGGAACGGCTATAGTTGTACAAGGCGACCGTTTTGAGGTGATTGGTGTTTCTTTTGTGGCTATTTATGATCCTACAATTATGACGGATAAAACGCCATTTTATTTATTGGGCGCTGGCGACCGTTTTGATTTGGTAACTCGGAAAGCAACTCGGAGAAGTAGTCGGTTTAATCCTTTAGAGCTGCCTAGGAACTAAATAAATAGTAACTTCAGTTTTTGGAGAGAAATTGAGATTGAGGTAAAAATGGAGGGTTTTCAAGCCATATAGTCAATTTTATGCTAGTTTTACCCAAATAATCCAGAATATAGACGGTATTAATGCTTAAATTTGACCTAATTGCAACTCCTCAATTTTTTTAACATTGCAATATATGTTGGTCATTTTTGGCCAGCATATTCTATACATCTAATAATTGCCAATTTATTTATCCTATTAAAGAGGAGAAATTCATTGAAATACTTACCTTGTCAATTAAGTAACCTAAGTTGCACAAAATTGTTGTATTTGCCTAGGACAAGGCCTGTCTGTAATCAATATTTTTGATTACTATCAGCAAGATAATCATATAGCAATTTCACAATTAAACAGTATAGTTATTTAAATTCTCTCTACATCATTTTAAGAATATTTGCTTTCAATAAGAATGATAGGATTCCAAAACTGCTGCTTATCTAAACGGACTCCATTGAGCCTACTCTTTTGGACAATATTATTATGTCCTTTATGCCTTTATGGGCAAAATTCAGTTTTAGATAGTTTGGAAACTGCATTGTTCCACGCATCGACGAATACTGCCAAAATAGCCTTGTTTCAAGAAATAAATCAGCTGGCCTTTAAAGAAAAAGAATATCAGTTTGCCCAAAAAAATGCTCGCCAACATATTCGAATAGCACAAAATATACAACAACCAACCGAAGAATTAAGCGCATGGAAAAATCTTGTAAGAGCTTTTTATTACCAACCAGAACGAGATTCTGCTTTATTATATCTAAATAATTTTCTAGCCTTAGCCACCACATTAGAAAGTGATAAAGATTTGAGTTGGGCGACTAATTTTTATGGCTTAATTTATAGAAATAAAGGAGCATATAGACTAGCGGTCGATTATTTTGAAAAGAGTTTAGCCATTAGAACTCGATTGAAAGATACAAAAGGAATGGCAAATTGTTATAATAACCTAGGTTTGGTGAATAATAATTTAGGGAATTATGAAAAAGCACTGGAGCATTATCAACAGAGTTTGGCCCTTCGGAAGGCATTAAAAGATGAAAAAGGCATCGCTAAGTCCTATTTGAATATAGGAGGTGTTTATAACGAAATAGGTGATTACCCTAAAGAATTAAGTAGTTATTTAGAGGTATTGGCTTATTATGAAGCTACCCAAGATAAATGGGGACTTGGGGCTATTTATAATAACCTAGGTAATAACCAAAAAGACCAAGGTAATTTTGAACAAGCTTTAGTTTATTATGAGAAAAGTTTGACTTATAGCCAAGCATCGGAAGATAAACCAATGATTGCGAATACACTAGGAAATATTGGTAATTTATATGGACATCTTGGAGAACAAGAAAAGAACAAAGAATACTTATTACAGGCATTAGCGCTCGAACAAGAATTAGGGAATAAAGAAGGCATTGCACGAAGTAACCTGAATTTAGGCATAACCATGGCGGCTTTAGGGGATTATCCAGAAGCATTGGCTTATTTTGAACAGAGTAATCAAATTTATAGTAACCAAAATACGACGATTCGTAAGGCGAACATAAATATTGAAATAGGAAAAGTTTATTTAAAAACAGCGCAATGGGAAGCAGCATTAATTGCGCTTAAAAAGGGACTTGCGATTGCCAAAGAAAAGGGGAATTGGGTGTATCAAAAGGCAGCTTATGAAAATTTAGCCAAAACCTACGAAGGACTAAATAATTACCCAAAAGCCATTGAGTATTTTCAATGGTATATGGCTGCCAAAGATACCTTACTCAATACAGAAAAGACCAAGCAATTAGCGCAAATGGCGGCACAGTACGAGTTTGAGAAAAGTCAAACGACTATGCAAAAGTTACGTGCAGAAAGTATTGAAGCCAAACTAGAAATGAGTGAAAAATTGCGGAATCGAAATTTACTGGTTGGCATTGCATTGGGTATCGCTTTTTTATTGGCTGGGCTATATTTTATTTTCCGTTATCGACAACGAAAACAAGCGTTTATTGCCGAGCAGAAAAGAGTAAGGGAACTATTGCGTATTGACCAATTAAAAGACCAGTTTTTGGCGAATACTTCTCATGAATTGAGAACCCCCTTGAATGGCATTATTGGCATTGCCTCTTCTTTAGAAGCAGGCGTAGCAGGAGAATTACCTGTTAAAGCAACCGAAAATCTTCAATTGATTACCGCTAGTGGTCGGCGTTTATCTAATTTGATTAATGATATTCTCGATTTTTCTAAGTTAAAAAATGCAGACCTGCAATTGACTATAAAGCCAGTAGATTTATATGCTGCTACGAATATTATTATAGCGATGTCTCGACCTTTACTAGAGACAAAGCCCATTAAAATAATAAATGAACTTGCTGAAAATATGCCATTGGTGGCTGCCGATGAAAATAGAGTACAACAAATTTTGTATAACTTAATCGGCAATGCGATTAAATTTACGGAAGCAGGAACGGTGAAGGTTACAGGAATAGTGAACGGTGATTTTTTTGAATTGACGGTTTCTGATACAGGTATTGGTATTCCAGAATCGCAGCAACAAAGTATATTTAAGTCCTTCGTGCAGGTAGATGGTTCAGATACGAGAGCATATAGTGGAACAGGGTTGGGATTGACAATTACCCAACAATTAATCGAATTGCATGGCGGACAAATTTCAGTAAAATCTAAGCTTGGTGAAGGAACGGATTTTACAGTAAGTTTTCCATTGAGTGAAGTAGAAAAGGTAAGGGATAGTATAATTACTTCTGAAATAATTCCAACGACTACTATTCCTGTCAATTTATCTAATAATGAGTACTCCGTAGCTAGAGCTAGGACTCCTTCTGTCAGCACCTTTCAAAACGGAGAAGCCATTAAAATTCTTATTGTAGACGATGAACCTATTAATAGACAGGTCTTAGAAAATCACCTTCAATTAGAAAATTACGAATCTGTTTCGGCAGCGAATGGAACAGAAGCACTAGCTTTAATCAATGAAAAACATCAAAAATTTGATTTGATTATTTTAGATATCATGATGCCTCGATTATCTGGTTACGAGGTTTGTCTACAGCTTAGAAAGCAATTTTCTTCGATACAATTGCCAGTTATTATGCTGACCGCAAAAAATGGAATAGATGATTTAGTAGAAGGATTTGAAGTCGGCGCAAATGACTTTTTAACCAAACCGTTTTCTAAAGAAGAATTGATTAGCCGAATTAAGGCCCACCTTAGTTTAAACCGATTAAATAAGGCAAGTAATAAATTTGTCCCTTATGAATTCTTAAAAGCCATCGGGCGTTCCTCCATCTCTGACCTCCAATTAGGAGATTATGTGCAAGAGAATGTAACCGTAATGTTCGCAGATATTCGAGATTATACGTCGCTGTCAGAAAAAATGACTCCAGAACAGAATTTTAGATTTGTCAATGCCTTTTTGCGTAGATTAGCACCTTATATTCGACAAAATAAAGGTTTCGTAAATCAATTTTTAGGAGATGGATTTATGGCGATTTTTCCAAGTACAGAAAATTATGCCCTCAAAGCAGCGATAGAAATTCAACATAAATTATTAGAATATAATCAGGAAAGAGTAACTAGACACCGACAGCCTATTCGGTTAGGCATCGGTTTACATGCAGGCCCCTTGATTATGGGAATTATTGGTGATGGCGATAGAATGGATCCTGCTACTATTTCTGATACCGTCAATACCGCTTCAAGAATGGAAGGATTAACAAAGCATTATGGGGTGAATATTATTGTTAGTGAGGCTTTTAGGAATCGACTGGAAAGCCGAATGGATATACATTTTCGCTACTTGGGAAAGGTGAAAGTAAAAGGAAAAAATAAAGCAACGGGTATCTATGAATGTTTTGAAGGGGATACACCAGAAAGTCAATCGCATAAATTGATGTCTATGAATGCCTTTGAAAAGGGAATTCATTGCTATCAAAAAGGCGACTTTGAGGCAGCGAGTATTTTTTTCTTAGAAGTATTAAAAGAAAATAATAGCGATAAAACTGCTTTACATTTCTTCAAAAAATGCACCGATTTATCCGAACAAGAACTGTCTTTAAAATGGGATGGGATTGATTTGTTGTAATTGTTACTAGATGCTGATTATCCAATATCCAGCATCCAGTAACAAGCATCCAGTGACCAGCATCTAAGGTTCCTACTCATCTTCCGCCTCAACATGTCCATTTTCTTCAGGGTCACCTACCTCAAAAATAATTATATCTTTTCCATTTGCACTTGTTACTTTCGGTCGAATGACTGGAATAACATAAACTGTTTTATCTGTAGTAAAGGAGAGGGTAGGTGCTGGATTATCAGGGTCTTTAGGATTTAGAGTGCCCAATAATTTACCATTTTTTCCATCAAAAATAGCGACAATTGTATTTCCTTGTTTGGAATTGCGATTAATTGTTAAAGTTGCTGGGTTTTGGGGACTAGCCTCCACTTCTAAGAAATCTTCTTTATTGCTAATGGCATGATTATCATGACTTTTCTCCGCTTTATGGATTTCTGCCTTAGTCACCTTAAAAATGATAGGCTGGTTATTTTCATTAAGCGGGGTCGATACAGTAGCATTATTATAGGTTAATTTAACCGTCGCATCATCGACACCATCTTCTCCTCCATTTCTACCAAAGCTAAAGGTTTTCTCTCCATCATTAGCAAAAGCGATACTATATAATTTAGGAATAGCTAATAGTTTACTAGGACGCCCTAATCCATCACTGCTGTTAACGCTATTCTTACTCAATCTCTTCGATTGTTGATTATCGGTCGTAATTAAATTGATGCCTTCTAGTTTAGTCGTGACGGTGTATTTTATCCGCTTGCCCTGTGCCGGTGATTTGCTATAATAAAATGCCGCAGGCATTTTCAGGTTGATATTTTGCCCTATCAGACTAATGGCACAAAATGTAAAACAGAGTAATAATAAATTTCTCATGATTGTTTGGTAGTTTTTATTAAATAGAAAAGCTAAAGATGAATAAAAAAATAGAGTTTTAATAAAATCAGTTGGATTATTTGATGCTTTGACAATTTTGACCAAACCAATAAAAGGTCATTACAGTGGGGTCAAGCAGAGGCGGATTTTCGGCAAGTTATATCGCATTAACCCATCCAAATAAAATCGGAAATGCATTGTCTCCATCTGGTGCTT
>JAFMDF010000256.1 GCA_017857395.1 Bacteroidota bacterium
TGATTTTTCTTGTAAAAAGTTGGGGAACTTTTTAGCCTCGTTTGCACAGCCTATCTTTAGTTTGTAATTTTTTCCTTGTCCTTCTGCCCCTGTACAAATAAAAATAGTATTATCCTTTGATTCAAAAATATTCCAAATATTATTCGTCTCTAATCCATTTATTCCTCGTTCAAAATGAATTTGCTTTTCTGTAATCGGGTCATAAACATTCAGTCCATTATCAAAAGACCCAATCCATAAGCGATTATCTTGGTCTTCATGGATAAATTGTACTTGATTATAAAAATTATCTCTATATTTTATAGCTTCAACTAGCGGGCGACTCAAGCGCTCAGGATGATTTGGCTGATAGGGAAAGCTAATAAATTGGTTGTTTTTTCTATCCATTTTATTTATACCATCTCCCATGGTACTAATCCAAAAATTATTATTGGAATCTTCAAAAATACCTTTTACTCGATTATCAGATAGGCTATTTTTATCCAATGGGTTATGGCGATATTCCATAAAGTCATCCTGTTCCCGTCGATACTTATATAAACCTCCTTTAGTAGTATCTGGGTCCCAAGTGAAGCCCATCCCCATCCATAGTGTTTCTGATTTATCAACATATATCGTTCTAACTACATTTGCAGTAAGGATGTCTACAGACTCCCGATTAAAATAATAGTTCTTAAACAAACCAGATTCAGGATTAAATCTATGCAAGCCATTATTCGTCCCAAGCCAAATATATTGTTGAAAACTTTGAATTATATTTACGCCCATTGTCCGGAGTTCTTTTCCAGCTTCATCCTTGAGGAAATACCGTTGAAATTGATTAGTTATTGGATTAAATTTGTTTAATCCGCCGGCATAGATACCAATCCATAAGGCATTATTCGCATCGATATGGATGGATTCAATATAATTACTACTCAAAGAATTAGAATCCAATGGGTTGTGCAAAAACCTTTCAAACTGCCGCCCATCATATTTGACCAATCCATTTTGTGTGCCAATCCATAAAACACCCGATGAATCTTGCGCCATGCATTGAATGACATTATTCAGTTTTCCACCAGGTAGTTCAAAGGGTTCAAAATAATATTGATCTTGGGAAAAGTAATGAACAGGTTGATATTGGGCATAGATGGCTACTATTGATAATAAGCCGAAACTTATTACAAGACAATAACTATGTATTTTTATTGTTCTATTTGATGGTTGAGTACCTTTCTTGAGGAAAACAGGTTTATTATTGACCATCTTTCTAATTATGAACAGGAAGATACAAAATATTCCTGTGAAATTAGAATGGGCTAATCAGAATGGTAAATTTGGGGTTTAAATAATGGGTATTGAGTACTCATGAGCTAATAAATTGATGAAACCTGTTGGGAGATTAAATCTGTTGGGGAAGAATTCTTTTAAACCCCAACGGATTAGATTCCCAACGGATTTAAACATTGACTTACTATTTTTGATAATATATAATATCAATTTTTAATTAGATTCTTTAAAAGGTATGATGGCATTTTGTACCTTTAGGCGATGGAAATTCTCGATAATCTAATACAATTACTTAAAAAGCCCTTTCCAGAAGAAGAAAGTGGACTGGATACTTTGAAAACCAGTACGCTTTTTAGTCTATTTTTAATTTACTTCCTCTATACTTTCGAACCTTTTGGTATTTCTGAATTAGAGGCTAATAAATTTTTGATTTGCCTTGGTTTTGGCTTAGCCACCTTCGTAGGACTACTAACTTATGAATTCCTAATTAGCCGAGTATTTAAGTTGAAAGGAGGTCAAATCAAATGGACTTTTGGTAAATGGATTCTATATAATTTAGGACTTCTTTTCTTTATTAGTTTAGTGAATTTTCTTTACATCCGAGTGTTAATTTTTGGATATATTGATTGGCGCTTGTATAAATACATGTTATATAGTCATGTTACCATAGGCATCTTTCCAATTATTGTATTAGGAAGATTAGCCTTAATGAAACAAGAGAAAAAATACCAAAAAATAGCAGCGGAAATCAACCAACAAAAAGCAACGCCTACTGAAATCATTTCAACTAATGATTTATCTATTTGTAATATTCCAATTGGTCAAATCAAATATATAGAAGCCTTACAAAATTATGCTATTATCGGATTCATTAATGCAGAAGGCCAATTAAACAAACAAACCGAAAGAGCTACTTTAAAAAGCATGTTAACCATGACTAAAGGAAGTTCCATTCAACGAACACATCGTTCCTTCCTAGTAAATAGAGATGCCATTATTGCCACTTCTGGTAATGCTCAAGGTTTATTACTGACGCTTTCTGATTGTGACAAACAAATCCCCGTTTCCAGAACGTATGTGCCTGTCTTTAGGAATGATTAGTCACTTTTTCCTTGTAATCCATCCCAAACACCTGTAATTCATCACATCCAGCTTGTATATTATCCCTTGGTTTGTAAGTTGTCACAATGTATTTGTGCCTAACAAAGAATGCCAATATGTTTGAGGCATCTTTTAATATAAAACCTAATTGTCTAATAATCAGGTTAATAAAAAACAAGAATGATGAATTGGAAAAAATGGATAAAGTACACAGGAATCGGATTAGTTGTATTAACGGTAATTACTTTTTTTGTAATGAAACAAGGATTTACTAAAATGTATGGCGGGTATACTAAATTGGTAGATGTCGAACAATTTAAACCAAAAACGGGACCCGTAGCCATTAAAAATGTAAATGTTTTAGCACCCAACGGAGCCCATTTTATTACGGGGCAAACTATTTTTATGGAAGCAGGATTGATTAAGGCAATAGGGGAGGGTGTAGTCATTCCGAGTTCCTCGACTATCATTGATGGCAAAGGAAAATTTTTAATCCCAGGGTTGATTGATTCGCATGTACATTTGTTTAAAAGTCCGAATGATTTATTATTATACATTGCAAATGGCGTCACGGGCATTCGGGAAATGATAGGTAATGAAAAGCGTTTAGCTTTAAAACAACAAATAGCAAACGGCAGAATCGGCCCTCAAATGTGGGTCGCTTCGCCTCCATTGGGAACAGGTGGCGATATGACTAAATGGTTTATTACGTTGACTAGAGAAGGACTGAATATTAATAATGCAAAAGCGGCGGAATTAACCGTAAAAGAACTTTCGGAAAAGGGATATGATGCGATAAAAATTTATAGCCATTTAAACAAAGAAAGTTATTTGGCAGCTACAAAAACAGCGAAGGATTTAGGCATGCCAGTTGTAGGACATATTCCTTGGGAGATAGAATTATCTGATGTTTGGGAAAATGGACAAAGCGAGATTGCTCACTTGGAAGAATTAATGAATACGCTTAGAAGAGACTTTAATATTGGGGAAGAAAAAGGAGCAGCTGACTTTTTTGAATTTATAGTAGAACAGAGCGATGAATTAGCTAACAATTTAATAAAGCATGACATTGGGGTTACGTCTACTTTATGGTTAACTCAAAGCTTTGTGAAACAAAAATTTGACTTAGATAAACTATTGCACGAAATAGAATTAGCTTATGTCAACCCAGGAATGAGCGAAGGCGTTAAATTTGGCGATTCAGGTTTTGGGTGGTTACCAGAAACCAATCTTTATCGTTTGCCAGAAGGGCTTCCTGAAAATGAAAAAGCAGGCCGAAAGCGTTTTTGGACGAATTATGGGAAAGGCACAGCATTACTCGCTAAAGAATTATCCAAAAGAGGCGTTAAAATAATGGTTGGGACAGATGCTAATTTACCACCAACTATACCTGGTTTTTCGTTGCATGATGAACTTAAAAGCTTAAATGAAGCGGGTATGTCTACCGCTCAAGTATTGCAAGCGGCGACTGCTGTTCCTGCGGAGTGGATGAATAATAATGCGGGGAAGATTGCAGCGGGCTATGTCGCAAATTTGGTACTATTAGATAAAAATCCTTTAGAAAATATCCGTCACACCAAGACAATTAATACCGTATTTTCAAACGGACAAGTGTTTGATAGGAATTTACTAGACCAGTTGTTAGCTGCTGTTAAAGAAGCGAATGATTTGAGTCGAACCATAGATATTAGTGAGTATGGAGAAAGAGAAAATTTGGTAACTACGAAAGATTAAGTAACTCAAATGGCGACAAACTGGTAGCACAGGATTTATTCTGTCGGGTGACAAGGTCTTTAGGACTTGAATTATTGAAATTAGTTATGGAGTGCAATGCGCCAACCTAAAAGACAGCCTAAAGTTCGTGCTACCAGTAATATTTAAAAGAAAATGTTTATTGTAGAAGAGGATAGTTGTAAAAAACGGAGTAAGAAGTATCTTAATTAATCCACTCTTAATTAAAAAAAGAGAAACTGATCATACCAATTATCAATAAATTCACGATAACCATTATGGGGGGATGTAAGTTAGCCCTCATTGGTTTTATTTTTTCAATTCATTTAAATTCAACTCCATGTAATCTCTGAATTCACGAATTTTATTTCTATAATTCTCCAGTTCTTGTAAAAGAATTTCCATTTGTTTTTCTGTTTTTCTTGTTGACTTATTAAGCTCCTTTTGCATACGGGGAAGTTGCTTAATTGCGTTATAAAATTGCATCATCCCAACTCTTGCTGTTCCACATGATTCATCTAATGGTACGATTCCTTCATACACTTCATTTAATTCTTCTTGATTCTCATTTTGCAAGTTATTGGCGTAAAAAAATTCTACTACTTTATAATATACCTCTAAACTTTTTCTTGATACATCGTTCAATAAATAAGTGGGTGTTTTAAAACATCCCGTTACTGGTTGCTAGTTCTGCCTAAAAAGAAACCAGCAACTAGCAACAATTTAAAATTTCAAGAAACTTATTGAACGGTGTACTTAAATAGTAACTTAAAACAGTCTAAACATCGATAAGGCGTCCATAAATAGCAATACAATTTTATAAAAAACAAACAAAATGTTTGTAAAATAAAAAACATTTTGTAGTTTCGTTATGTAAACATTTTTCCAATCAAAACTTTAAATCATGAAATACCTTAAATACATTCTTGGATTAATCGCCCTTTTGGGGGTGTTATTTATTGCTAAAGGATTCCTTACCCCGAGTATTACTTATAGTAGTGAAATTGTGGTGGATAAACCAATGAAGGAAGTTTGGGCGGTCATGAATGATGAAAGCAAAACATCTCAATGGTTAAAAGGCATCAAAAAGCAGGAACATATAAGTGGGGAAAAAGGAAAGGTTGGTGCGGTGACTAAATACACTTTTGAGGAAAATGGAGAAGAATCTATCGTTATGGAAACGATTAAAGCGCTTCGTCCGAATGAGCATATTGCGATGGACTTTGTCATGGAAGGCGTGATGGAAATGGACTACAAAATGGATACTTATATAAAAGATGGGAAAACGCATATTAAATCATCCACCATTGCTAAAGGCATAGGCCTATTTATGCGGTCCATGGTTTCCTTTATGACAGGTACGATGCAAGCTCAAGAAGATGAAAATATGAATAATTTGAAGCAATTAATTGAGGCCAATACGACGGACTATTTTCCTACACCCGTGGTAGAATCGGTGGAACAAGGGCAGCAATAATACTGAAAATTGTTTTTTTGCTAGACTTCAAAAACATACCGATTAGGGAAAAGAGACTTACTTTGTGGTGAAACGAATATTTTCGTTAGCAAAAATCTATTATTTAAGCAACTATTCAATTTTTTATCTCTATTAAGGAAAAAATGACGGATAAAGAGTTTGGCTTTTATTTAAAAATGTACCAATCGGATATGGCATTCTGTAATCCGATGTTGTCAGGTTATACCAATGCTTGGACGATGGCTTTTTTGCGACCATTGTTATGTAAAAGAAGATCCCGAAGCGGGACCATCTCCCTTAGCAACTATGGCGGGCATGATGGCTGCCAAAGAATTCGGGGATGTAGCATTATGGCGCAAATTGAGGAATTCGATTGACAAAGATATTTATCAAAAAAGCGATAGTTACCAGTATCTCTATAAAGGCATTGACAATCCAATTTATAATGCCCCTTTATTGTGGACAAAAGTTCATGTAGGGTGGCAGAATATATTAACCTACGATTGGAAAGGCAATCATATTTATGAAAAGCCAGAAATGGCAGATTTAATGTGGACAGATATTTTGTCAGAGGAATTAATGTTAATGGATGATGTGCTGAATTAGTGGGGTAGGGTAGTAATTGAGCACAGCGCTCTATTTTATGAATAAACAATCCCAACGGATTTTTTATTTGAATGGCTATTGAACTAATTACAATTCCCCTAAAATATTACATTTTTAGAAATTTAATTTATCTTCGCATTCCTTGCCAATTTGCAAGTAAGATGAATTTATAATCACCTAATCATTTTCATAAAAACTAAAAATGGAAAAAGTAGCTTACTCAGCAGAAACGCTTAACACAGAACTAAAAGATAATTATGCGATTGTCCAACTAAATAATGGAAAAGTTAACGCAATCAATACGCCTTTATTAAAAGACTTGCAAAATACGTTTGCCGCATTAGACAAAGATAATAGCGTAAAAGGAGTTATTTTAGCAGGTCGTCCACATGTTTTTAGTGCAGGCTTAGATGTGATGGGCTTGGCGACGATGAATGAAGCACAAATGGTTGACTTTTGGGAAACTTATATGTATGTGATGCAAAATTTAGTCTCGTTTTCTAAGCCATTGGTTTGTGCCATTACAGGGTACGCACCAGCAGGGGCAACTATTTTGACTTTATGTACAGATTATCGGATTATGGGGAAGGGAGCAAAGCATGTGGTTGGGATGCACGAATTTAAAATGAGTATGCAAATTCCAGAAATGCTTTGTGATGTGTATGCTTATCATTTAGGTGAATTAAAATCATGGAAAGCGGTACAACAAGCGAGGTTATTCAATAGTGAGGAAGCATTGGCAGAAGGCTTGGTCGATGAATCTGTCGAAGTAGAAGAAGTAATGGAACGAGCAGAGAAACACTTGAAAAAACAGATGAAAGTATTTCCTAAAGTATATGCAGCTTCCAAAAAATACTTTAGACGAGAATTGCACAAAATAGTCTTAGAACGAGATGTGACTGCAATAGCAAAAGAGACCGTCGAATTTAATAAAGACCCTGCTTTACAAGCTAAAGTTATTGAATTTATGATGAGTTTGAGAAGTAAGAAGGCTTAATTCAATTGTATGATTGTGTCGCTGCGCTAATTGTATGATTGTTGTTGAGCGCCAGATAAATAAACACAAAATCCTACAAATACCACCAAATAATGTCAAAAAATCCTATTACAACTACAAAATCAGGAAAATTAGAAGGGATTTGACAAGCAAAAAATAAAATTGCCGTATTCAAGGGCGTACCATTTGCTAAACCGCCTATTGGTAATCTTCGTTGGAAAGGCATTAACAATTAATAAAATACAAAATATGGAAATAACCAACAAAGTAGCTGTCGTCACGGGCGGCGCATCGGGACTTGGAGAAGGTACCGTTAGAAACCTAGTCGCCAAAGGAGCAAAGGTTTTAATTATGGACCTAAACATGGACAGAGGCAAAGCTATCGTTGCGGAATTAGGCAAAGACAAAGTCATCTTTGATAAAACCGACGTAACGAGTGAAAGCCAAGTAAAAGAAGCTTTAGCCAGAGTCGTTCGAGAATTTGGAACGGTTGATATTTGTGTGAACTGTGCAGGCATTGGTTCTGGTCAAAAAACAGTTCATAAAAATGGCGCACATGATTTAGCGACTTTTGAAAAAGTCATTAAAGTCAATTTAATTGGGACTTTTAATGTACTTCGTTTAGCTGCTGAAATTATGCAAACAAATGAACCTAACGAAGGTGGAGAACGAGGAGTTATTATTAATACCGCAAGTGTTGCTGCTTTTGATGGACAAGTTGGACAAGTGGCTTATTCTGCTTCCAAAGGAGGCATTGTAGGCATGACTTTACCAATTGCCAGAGATTTGGCTAGGCAAGGGATTCGTTGCGTAACCATTGCGCCAGGTTTATTTATGACGCCCTTATTCCAAGGTGCACCGCAAGAGGTGATTGACTCTCTAGAAAGACAAGTGCCTTTCCCTCCAAGATTAGGACAACCAGCAGAATATGCGCATTTAGCCCAATCTATTATTGAAAATGCGATGCTAAATGGCGAAGTCATTCGATTAGATGGAGCGATTAGAATGGCCCCAAGATAAAGTAGCTTGGGTTTCCAGCCCGAGAAGGTTGTGAAAAAATAATAAAAACATAATCAACGACAACTAAAAATAACGAAAACAAGACCATAACGTTTTCAACGTAATTTATTTTTTTAGAAAAATTGAACTATATCTATTAATAGGTTGTTTACTATTGTTGTGGTAAAGATATTAATCTTATATCTTGCCAGTTTATATTATAATTTAATAATGAGTAACGGTACAGTAAAGTTTTTTAATGATGGCAAAGGATTTGGATTCATTGAGCCAGATGGTGGTGGAAAGGATATTTTTGTTCATGTAACTGGATTAAACGGTAATACAATTACTGAAGGAGATAAGGTCGAGTACGATGTAGAAGACGGACAAAAAGGATTGAATGCAGTTAATGTTTCTGTGCTATAACATTAGCCAATAAAATTTAAAATAATAAAGGTCTGTTAACTTGTTAATGGGCCTTTATTATTTTTCCGTTCTTTTTTAAAAAAAATAATAACCGACTTAGAAATACTTGCCTTTGCGACTACCATACCCAAGCAATGACAAACTCGTAGAAAAAATAACCAACCGCTAGCGATTTAATGAATCTCTCTTAACAGAAACAAGTACCTCAAGTACATAACAATTATTACCCTTTGAATAAACTAAATTTAAATAGGACTATTTTCAGAGGATAATAAGTTTATCCATTTCTGTAAACTATTTTGGTATAAGCGAACATATAATAATAAAATATGAATAATAAATATTTAATAAATAGTGACTTTTGTCGGATATTGGCATATATTTTGTAAGTTTTTAGTCGATTGAATTGATAATCTTTCCCCCCTTCTTATTTTCAAAATTCTTCATTTTTATCCTCCATTTTATTTATTGGATTCCAATTTTACCAACAAATAACACTTACAACTTTTTAAGCATTTGTTTCTTAAAAGGCTTTTGAATTTTACATCTATAAAGGGATGAAATTGCTATGCCTTCCTTCAAGAAACCTACAAAATCTATTATTAAATTTTAAACACTCATCGATGAATTTTTTTTACAAATTTTCTCTACTATTGTTATTTGTTTTAAGTGTAACCTACCTTTCTGCTCAAAAAAATGTAACTGAATTGGTAGAATCTAAAAGAAAAGAGTTAGACCAATTACCAGCCTTAGGATTACTGAAAGCCGCATCCGTAACGCCTAATTCTATTGATTTAAAAGACATTAAAAATTACCAACTATTTTCTATTGATAAACAAGCTTTAGCGAATCGTGGACAGGCAAAAAAGGATTTGCTTAAACTAGACCTACCTTTTAAAAATAGAAAACTGATTATTGAATTAGTAAAAGTGGATATTTTTGGACCAGATTTTAAGCTAACAAAGGCCTCTAATCCTAATCAACCCCTTGCTGTTCAAGCAGGAGATTATTATTGGGGAAAAGTGAAAGGCATCAAAAATTCCATGGCAGGCATTAGCATATTTGAAGATAGAATTGAAGGGCTATTATCCATTGATGGAGAAACCTTTAATTTAGGGCGATTAGAAAATGATCCTTTTCATATTATGTACCTATCTGATGACGTTCCGTTTGAGCAACCCGAATGTTTGGTGGATGGTAATAATGTCCCAGATATTAACAATGAAGATACGAGTATTCCAGCAACAGCGGGCAATCTTAACTCTGTTGGAAGTGTGGGCATCTATGTAGAAGTAGATTATGATATTTATCAAGCAAAAGGTAGTTCTATTACCAATGCTACGAATTATATGACCGCCATCTTCAATGAAGTCGCTATTATCTATGCGAATGAATCTATCAATTTATACATTAGTGAAATGAAAGTTTGGGATGTTTTAGACCCTTACGAAATAGAGACGAATTCGAGTAACCGATTGACGGCTTTCAGAGACAATCTCAATGGTAATTATAATGGCGATTTAGCTCATTTGGTTACTTTTGATGGTGGTGGTGGTATCGCCTACGTAAATGTGTTGTGTAATTCCTTTTATGGTGTAGGATATAGTGGAATTAATAATTCTTATGCCGCTTATCCTACTTATTCTTGGACAGTTAATGTGTTGGCACATGAATTAGGCCATAATTTTGGTTCTCCACATACCCATGATTGTAAATGGAATGGCAATAACACACCTATTGACGGTTGTGGCGCGCAAGCTGGTTATCCAGCTAATGGTTGTGCTATTACAGGCCCTATTCCAGCTAGTGGCACAGTAATGAGTTATTGCCATTTACTTTCAGGAGTAGGCATCGACTTGAACAATGGATTTGGTCAACAACCGGGAGATTTAATTCGCAGTAGAGTAGTGGCTAGTGTAAATGCAGAATGTTTGCTGAATAGTTGTGTTACTGGGGCTGCTTGTAATGATGGAAATGCTTGTACCACTAATGATGTTTATGATGCTAATTGTAATTGCGCAGGTACTTTCCAAGATAGTGATGGGGATGGCGTTTGTGATGCAGACGATAAATGCCCAGGTGCGGATGATACACTAGATGCAGATAATGACGGCACGCCTGACGCTTGCGATACTTGCGATAATAGTTTAACAGGAACAAGTTGTGATGATGCAGATGCTTGCACCACCAATGATGTTTTAGATGCTAATTGTAATTGTGCAGGAACTCTCTTAGATGATGATGGAGACGGTGTTTGTAATACGGACGATATTTGTGCAGGAGGAGATGATACTATCGATACCGATGGAGATGGTCTACCTGATGCTTGCGATGCTTGTAATGATAATTTGGTAGGGACTAGTTGTGATGATGGAGATGCTTGTACGACCAATGATGTCTATGATGCAGATTGTAACTGCGCAGGTACTTTCCAAGATAGTGACGGTGATGGGGTTTGTGATGGAGAAGATATTTGCCCAGCAGGAGATGATGCTATTGACAGCGATAATGACGGTATTCCTGATGCGTGTGATTTAAACTGTGTGAATCAAACAACTAATTTTCCTCAAAATGCTTTAACTCATTCTGGTGGCGGTTCTGGTTCTATCGTTCTAGTATTTGAAGGAGTTACAAGAGATGTTCAGTTTTCGATTTCGGAAATTAACAGCAAAACAAATGGTAATGCTAGTAGAAGATATATTGAAGAAGTGACGGTTAATTATGTAGATGGAAATGGAAATAACCAGCTTTATGGGGTATATAACGGTCAAAATACATCATCAGCAGCTATTAATATCTCAGAAGTTGTTCAATCTGTCACCATAAGCTTAACAGATACTTATGATGGAAATACAAGTACGCAGATGAGTGTAAATATTGGAGCAGTAGCTATTTGTGCAGCACCTTGTGAAGATAGTGATAATGATGGGGTCTGTAATACAGTAGATGTTTGTCCTAATTTTGATGATAATATGGATGCGGACGGAGACGGTATTCCAGATGCTTGTGACGATTGTAATAATAACACTAACAGTTTCCCAAATAGTACTTTAACCCATAATGGAACAGGTAGCTCTTCGACCACTTTGAATTTGATTAATCAATCAGATATTTCCTTTACGATTAGTCAATTAGGCGCTAGAACTGGTGGTAAACCTAGTAATCGCTACACAGACATTGTAGAAGTATCTTATAAAGATGGTACTGGAACAACGCAGACAGGAGGCACTTTTAGTGGAGCTGCTCAAAGTTCAATTACTATTGAAATTCCAGGCGCAGTTACTGAAATTACGGTTACTTTAAGTGAAGGTTATTCAGGAGGCACCTCAACTATTAGTGCTAATTTATCCGAGGTTAGTTCTTGCCAAAATGCAAGTTCTGCTTTAAATCGAATTATTACCCAATCGGCAGTTGCTCCTAACTTTAAAATGGAAACTTACCCTAATCCTTTCAATCAATCTTTACAGATAAATTTAGAGAACCTTGGAATAGGGACTAAAGGAGAACTTAACGTGGTGGATTACTTAGGTAGAATTATCTATCAAACGAAATTACAAGAGACAACCACTTTTTACAAAGAATTGAATACTTCAGAATGGCCCTTAGGACTTTATTTTATTAAATACCAAGATAAAGAAAAACGGGAAATACAAAAGGTGATTAAAACTAGATAAAAAAAATCCCGAATTCGCAGGTTTAAATACCTGGCGAATTCGGGATAAATTTAAAGCTTATTTTTTGAGCATTATTGCTTAATTTTTCTTTTACTCTATTATTTGTGCGTGCTTAATCAACGCTGTTTCTAATTTTTTGTAGGCTAAATCTTGAACAGCTTTACCCTCCTCAATTGCTAAGGATGCTATAATACCTGAACTTTGACCAAGCACCATGAATACAGGCTCCATACGAATGGAGCCAAATGCGATGTGTGTTGCACTGAGGCATACAGGTACAATCAAATTACTACATTCTTCTTTTTTAGGCACAATGGAGCGATAACTAATTGGGTAGGGAGCTTTAATAGGAGCTTCCACATTTCCTTCATTGGACACGTATCCCTTAGCATTTACATAACGCTTCGTATTGTGGGAATCCATCCCATAGGCAGCCATACCGACTGGATCATCGCTTATTTCAATTCCTTCGCAATTTTTTTGGGTCATTACGTAACTGCTGATCATGCGGCGGGCTTCTCTAATGTACAGTTGTTGTTGCCAGCCATCTGCTCGTTCATATTCATCTTTGCAGGTTCCCCATTGCGAAACCTTATCTCTAACTTTTTTAGGAATTCGTGGATGATAAGCTAGTGTCCACATTAATCCTTGCTGATATTGCCGATGGCGTTCTACAATTTTTTCGCGATCTTCATAGGAAGCTTCGGGGTAGTCCCAATTTTGTCCAATAAAATCAGTTGAAAATCCTTTTTGGTTGTTCGTATCTGTTTTGCGATTGGGCATCTTTGCATTAATCCAGGGAACAAGCCGATCTCCATAAGTATACATTTCTTCTATTGGTCCGTCAGCTGCTTCATAATTGCGGAAAAGGAGCTCATATTCCAACTCGTTATAATTTTCTGGTTTTTTAAAGCGCTAGGTTCGCCCAAAATTAGTTAATAAAATAAAATATTATCAAAATAATATTTTGATTTATGTTTAAAATGCAGAATTTTATTTATTTTAAATAAACTCTTTTCAGGTTATTATTTTAGGGTTAAAAATAATATTTTAATTATATTTATTTAATAAAAATAAATACGAACAAAATACTGTTTTAAAGATAAAAATACTTTTAATACAGAATATTATTTCGTGTAATTTATGTATTAATCAAAAATTTGAGCGAACCTAGCGTTAAAGG
>JAFMDF010000257.1 GCA_017857395.1 Bacteroidota bacterium
CCTAAGTTAACTCTTTTCGCTAATTTAGTCCAACTTTACGTGGGTAGCCGAATTTACGGTATGTGATTTTAGAGGCACAGATACTTTAGTTATGGAACTACTTAAATCATTAAATAAGAATGTTACCGTATTCCACATTGGAGAAAAACCAAGATACCTTCCTGACAAATACAAAACTAAAGTTGCGGGATGGAAATTAATAGGTGGTTTTCAAGATGATGAAAGCAGAGATTTAGCTGCCATAGAAAATTGTACCCATTTTATTGCAAAAGATTTTAATTCTAAAGCTGATAGAATAAGTGGTACAATGAAAAATATCTTGAAATGTAGCGCATTGAACAAAGTTGAAATAGCTGTAATTTAATTTCAATTTAACGACGCCATTTATTTTTTTAAAAACACCCTATCCGAGATGCAAATCATCCGAGATACAAACTAACTAGCTAATCTCCCGACAAATCTTCTGAATTATTACGCCAATCCCATTAAAATAGTGATTTTTGCAATTCACAAAGAAATCACTTAAATGAAAAGACGACTTACCTTACTCACTAGTTTTATTTTACTAAGCATTGGTGTTTTTGCCCAAAGTGGTAGCCTAAGAGGTAATATTTTTGATGCAGATACTGGAGAACCTATTATCTATTGTAATTTACAATTGCAAGGTACTAAAATAGGAACGACGACTGATTTTGAAGGCTTTTTTACTATTACGAATATTCCTGTCGGCGATTATCAATTAGTTGCGACGTATATTGGTTACGATAGCTTGGCAATGCCTATTGTCATTAAGGAAAATCAAATTACTTACCAAAGAATTAATATTCAACCGAATAGTGTGCAATTAAGCACCGTAAACGTTTCTGCGAAAAAAGAAAAAGCCAGATCGGAAGTTCAAGTGTCTACTTTGACGGTAACCCCACAACAAATCTCTTCCTTACCATCTATCGGTGGTCAACCAGATATTGCACAATATCTTCCTGTTTTACCAGGGGTGATTTTTACGGGTGACCAAGGTGGACAGTTATATATTAGAGGTGGTTCGCCCATCCAGAATAAAATTCTATTGGATGGAATGACAATCTATAACCCTTTTCATTCGCTGGGTTTTTTCTCTGTTTTTGAAACAGAAATTATTCGGTCAGTGGATGTATTAACGGGAGGGTTTAATGCAGAACATGGCGGTAGAGTATCGGCAGTAGTCGATATTAAAACTAGAGAGGGTAATAAAAAACGCTTTGGTGGGACGATTGCTGCGAATCCATTTCAAGCAAAGGCATTAATAGAAGGGCCGATTATTAAGCTGGATGACGCCACAGGAAATAGCCTCTCCTTTTTAGTGACAGGGAAACATTCCTATATTGATAAAACTTCTCCTAATTTATATCCTTATGCAGTTGAAAATGATAGCTTAGGCTTGCCCTTTAATTTCACAGATATTTATGGAAAACTATCTTTTGTGGGTGGAAATGGTAGTAAAATCAATCTTTTTGGTTTTAATTTTAAAGACAGAGTTAATTTTAATGGCTTAGCAGATTTAGATTGGAATACAGTGGGGGCTGGTTTACAGTTTAAATTGATACCAAATAATTCTTCTTCTATTATTAATGGAAATTTCTCTTTTTCTGATTATGATATTGGTTTAGTAGAGTCAGATGCTAAACCTCGGACAAGTGGGATTACTAGTTTTAATGCAGGCTTAAACTTTACGTATTTTGGAAATAATAGTGAAGCGAATTATGGTTTTGAGATAAATGGTTTTAGAACGGAATTTGAATTTATCAATTTCTTAGATTTAACGATTGAACAATTTGAAAACACAACGGAATTAGCAGGTTTTGTAAAATTTAAAAAGAAGTTTGGGAAGCTAATTATTGAGCCGGGCATTCGAGCGCAATTATATGCGTCTTTAAATAACTTTTCTTTTGAACCAAGATTAGGATTGAAATATAATATCAATGATCAATTGCGTTTCAAAGTAGCAGGTGGTTTATATTCCCAAAATTTAATTAGTACGGTGAATGAACGAGATATTATCAACCTTTTTGTAGGCTTTTTAAGCGGCCCTGATGAAGGTATTTTTAAACCAGGCACAACTGAAAGAACATCTGATAGATTACAAAAAGCGAATCATATTATAGCAGGACTAGAAATTGATTTAGGCAAGAATGTGGAAGTAAATATTGAACCTTACCTAAAAGATTTTAGCCAATTAATCAATCTAAATCGGAATAAACTAACGGCGCAAGATTCCGATTATGCGGTTGAAACAGGGGAAGCTTATGGGATTGATTTTTCTGTGAAATATGAAACGTCCGATTTGTATTTATGGGGAACTTATAGTTGGGGAAAGGTCAACCGAGATGATGGAACACAAGTTTATCCAACAATTTTTGACCGCCGACATAATGTGAATTTATTGGGTACTTATACGTTTGGTGCAGACAAAGGTTGGGAAGCAAGTGTTCGTTGGAATATGGGTTCTGGTTTTCCATTTACGTTGACGCAAGGTTTTTATACCTTCAATACTTTTGAAGAGGGAATTAGTACAGATGTCTTAACCGATAACCCTGATTTAGGAATTATTTTTGATGAAGAAAGAAATGGCGGTCGATTGCCTTATTATCATCGGTTGGATGCTTCTTTGAAAAAGACAGTTTCCTTTTCTAAGTACGCTAAAATGGAAATTGTAGCGAGTGTGACGAATGCCTATAATCGAGAAAATATCTTTTTCTTTGACCGAGTTCGGTATGAGCGACAAAATCAATTGCCTATTTTACCTAGTTTAGGGGTTACTTTTTCTTTCTGATAAAGCATCCCAAATAGCGTGGCACAACTCTGTGAGTTGTGCCACACCATTTGAAAATTATAAATTGAAAATTGAAAATTGCCTAATAAGGTTTATCCCCATAAATAACCGTCCGCTCCAATGCCCGATGCGCAGGAAAATAATCGTTAATTGGTTTATGTTGAGTTGCCCGATTGTCCCAAATAGCGATGGAATTGACTTCCCAACTAAAGCGACAAGTAAATTCATCAGTGACAATATGTTCGTATAAGAAAGTTAAAATAGCACGACTTTCCGATTTGCTTAATTCTTGAATTCGAGTGGTAAAAAGTTTATTTACAAAAATTAATTTCTCGCCCGTTTCTGGATGATGGTGAATAACTGGATGTACAACAGGCGGGTTATCTGCAACTGCCTGTGCTAGTCGTTCTTTACCGCCAGGTTCTGCTAGACTTTCTTTGAAACCATAAGAAAAATCATGAATAGCAGTTAAGCCATCTAACATTTTTTTCATAGGTTTGGATAGTGCTTGATAGGCAGCAGTCATGCTTGCAAAGGCAGTATCGCCGCCTTTAGGGGGAATAATTCTCGACCGTAAAAAAGTAGCAACTGGAGGATGTTGGGAGAAAGTCATATCACTATGCCAAGTATCAATTTTAGTTGGCTTATCGGGTAGACTTTCTAAGATGGTGATTTCTGGAAAACCTTTGACGGTTCGATAGGCAGGATGCGTTTGTAGAGGACCCCATATTTGTGCCAATTCCCGATGTTTTTCAGGTGGAATATCTTGGTTTCTAAAAAAAATAACTTGATGTTTTAATAATAACCTACGTATTTCAGCTTTTATCTCTTCCGTTAACGTTTGGGTTAAATCAATACCATGAACTTCGGCGCCTAATGCGCCAGCCATTAACTTTACATCAAACATGGTTCTCCGTTTTTTATGTGATAGATATTTGGTAATAGGGCTATTTTCTATATCCCCAGTACTTTTTAGAATGCTACTTCTTGATGACTTTAATCCTTCAATTCCCTTTACGCTTTATATCGAAGCCCGTAACCGGCCTCAAATAATAAATTAGGAATCTCTTTTTCTATATCTGCTACTGATTGATACCAAGGCATCGGCAACTTCCCCGTGATGTTTTCTTTGCCGACTAAAACTTCTGCAATCGCTTGTCCACCTTCTGAGCCTGGTAAATAAGCCATAATACAACTTGTCCAAGTTTCTAAATCTTTTGCTAAATCCGTCAAATGCCGACCCGCTAAAAGAATGGTAATAATTGGTTTTTTCAGAGATTGACAAAATGCCATCGTTTTTGTATTTTCTGGATGACCATGCGAACCAGTTATCGTTATATCTTCCGCATCGCCTTGCATTTCTGCATAAGGAATTTCTGAAAGGACTTGCAGCACAATATCTGCATTTTTTGCGGCATTTTTATCGGTAATGATGGTTAAATTTTCGGTAGTTGCCACATTTTCTAAACCTTCTAAAATAGTCACCCCTTGCGTGATTTTTTCGGCACCATCTATCAACCCATTCCAATCTATTGTCCAACCACCACATTGTAGACCAATATTATTTGCTCCTGCACCTGTTACAAAAATGGAAACCCCTTTTTTTATAGGTAAGAGGTTGTTCTCGTTTTTTAATAAAACCAATGATTTTTCGGCTAAGTCTTGGGCAACCTTCCGAGCAGCTTTTGTTCTAAATTGTCGAGCCTTTGGACGATGATTTGCCATTATAGGGTCTTCAAATAGCCCCGAATCAAACTTTACCGTTAAAATACGTTGCACCGCATCATTTATCCGTTCTGCTGAAACATGCCCATCTTCCACACCTCTTTTAAGTGCATAAAAAGCGGCTTTCCATTTTTTAGGTTCCATCAAAAGGTCAATACCCGCATTGATACTTAGCCATATTTGTTCTTCAAAATTAGCATTTGGAATTTCTCGAACTGCTTCCCAATCGGTGACCACAAAACCTTTGAATCCTAATTCTCCTTTGAGTACTTCATTAATATATTTTCCATGCTGATGCATTTTTATCCCATTCAAACTACTATAAGAAGGCATAATGGTTTGAACCCCTGCTTTGACCTGTGCTTCATAAGCAGGTAATAAGGTTGCTCTAATCTCTTTTTCTGACAAAATGGTATCTCCATGGTCTAATTGATTGTCATAGCCTGTACCCATTTTAGTGCCACCATCTCCTAAATAATGTTTGCCGCAAGCGACCATACCTGCTGCATGTTGCCCTTGGGTAAAAGCTAAACCTAAGTTGCTAACAATTACTGGATTGGTAGAAAAACTTTCATAAGTTCGTCCCCAACGAGGGTCATTGGCTATGGCTACACAAGGGGCAAAATTCCAGTTAAATCCAGTAGTAAAAACTTCTTTGGCGACCATTTCACCCATTTTATACAAGCCTTTTTTATCATTGCCAGCTCCTAAGCCGATATTATGCGGAAACATGGTTGCGCCATATACATTATTATGTCCATGCACAGCATCTATACCAAAAATTGCTGGAATTTTTAATGGAGTAGAAAGAGAAGCAGTTTGATAATTTTTAATGATTTTTTTCCAAGCAGCTATAGTATTTTCTGGAGGACTAGCTTCCCCGCCACTTAATAAGGACCCTAATTCATACTCCCCCATTTCCTGTGGGGTGAGTTGTGTCCATTCTGCCTGAATCATTTGCCCTACTTTTTGGGCAAGAGACATTCTTGGTAATAAATCGACTACTCTTTCTTCGGTTGAGTATTTTGGGTTTAAATATTTAGACGAATTGGACATACTGATTTTAGATGTATAATATCCGTGTCCCTTTATTAATCCGTAGTATATATTTCTACTACGGATTAATAAAGGGACACGGATGATTTTGGATGAGGTGTAATTTGAATGTTTATGCTTCGACAAAAAGTTTAACAGCCTTCACCAACCGATCTAAATCCGTCGTCAAAGTATAAACATTCGGAGTAATCCGAACACCAGAAATATTTTCCCAAACAATAGCGACAGAATGAATTTGATGTTTGTTTTTAAGATAACGAGCAACTTCTTGCGGCGTTTTTCCTTCGACGGCTAAAAGGGCAATTGCGCCACTAAAATGAGGATTCATGGGCGTGTTAATCGTAACGCCTTTAAATTTTAATACCTTTTCCGTCCAATAATTCTTTAAGTAACGGAGTCGGGCTTCTTTGCGTTGGCTACCAATCATTTGATGAAAATCTATGGCTTGACCAATTCCTTGTTCGATGGCAATTGACCGAGTACCAATATGTTCAAATTTTCGGATGTCCTCACTTTTACTATCGGGCGCAGCCATTAAGGGATAAATTTTGGAAATTTTATCCTTTTTGACATAGAGCATACCTGTTCCAAAAGGCGCACACAACCATTTATGTAAACTAGTACCAAAATAATCACAGTTTAAATCAGGAATATTAAAATCAATTTGCCCAAAGGTATGCGCACCATCCACCAAAACTTCTAAATTTTGTTTTTTAGCGGCTTCCGCAATAGCTTTTACAGGTAATATCTGACCACTCCAATTAATAGCATGGGTAACATGAACAAGCTTTGTTTTATCAGAAAATTGTCCCGTATATTTTTGCACAATAAGCGAAGTATCTGCCATAATCGGGTCTAAATTCACCCATTTTAAGACAATGCCATCTCTTAATTCGCGCTGCTTCCAAGCATTTATCATATTCGGGTAATCCTGCTTACTCAATACCACTTCATCTCCTGCCTTTAAAGGCAGCCCAAATATTACATTCGCCAAGGATTCAGTCGTATTTCTATGAATGGCAATTTCCTCTTTAGAACAACCTGCTAAATTGGCTAATTTCTCTCGAATGGGCTCTTTTCCATTGCGGTCTAAAATATGCCACATATAATGCGAAGGTAATTCATTGCTCCAACGATTATAATGCTCAACAGCTTCTTGCACCGTTCTTGGAGAAGGAGAAACGCCCCCATTATTCAAATTTAATACCGTTGGTGAAACTGTATAGGCTTGCTTGATTAAATGCCAAAAGTCTTCATCTTTTGCTATTACATTAGTGGACAGATACTGCTTTTCTTGGATGGCTTGCACTAGATTTTTGCCTTCTAAGGTATGGAAAAAGGGTAGGGTAGTGGCGGCAGTAAAAGCGGATAATTTTTGGAGGAATTTTCTACGGGATGTCATTGGAAAAAATTTAGGCTCAAATTTAATATTTTTATTTTAAGTATCCTAACGCGGCGAAGCCGCTACCATAGAAGACAGAAGTCAGACCGTTTATTAGATAAACTGTCAGAAGTCAGATTTAGCATCTGTTCCATTTCTGACTTCTGACAGAAAATTTCAATTTTCGGTCTGACTTCTGACCTCTTGACTATCAATGTTTTAAAAACAACTCTTGCCAAGTTTGCGCAAGAAATAACTTCTAACAGATTAATAATCTTAGTTGTAATCATTTTAAACAAAAAATAAAAGGCTAACGAACATCTGTTCGTTAGCCTTTTATTAATCGAAAGCTAGAGTTATTTTCATAATAATCTCCATAACTTCCTTAAAGACTAAACCAATAATTTACCTTAAAAACCAAAGCTCGATTTTTAGGTCCAAAATTTTGAATCCTAAATTGGTCACTTAAATCATCTGTTTCCACTAAATAATTATCGGTATAGACTAAGAAAATATCGGATAAAGGCGCAAATCGCCATTGTAAACGACTATTAATATTAAAATTTTCTGCTTGCGTATTATATTGGATAAAAGTCGTCCAGAAAAGGTTGTTGGAAAAACTGATTTCTATTTTTGGACTGACGGAGAATAATTGTCGTTCACCATAAACCTCCCCAAATTGTAAGTCATTATAAGCAAACTTTAACCCGAAATTCCCCCAAGGTTGTACTCTATAATTCCCTTCTAATTCTAAGCCTTTCCGAGTGCCACTATAAAATCCACCATATCTGATTTCCGCTTCATAAGTAAAAACATTTCGACTATCTGAGCGGTAGGATAATCGCATATCCGTAGTCGTATATTTTTGTGCGGGTAAAGGTTCAGCGCCTGTAAAGGAAAAAGGAAATTGAAGGTCAATGGCACTATTGGCAACTCGTGCGGAAAAGGAACTTCGACCAACAAAACTAAGGCGATAAGAAAAAGAATTAGTCCGTTCTAAAAAGTCACCATTATTAGCTTTGGTCACCCACCAGTTAAATACGCTAAATTGTTGGGAAGTAATATTCCCTCTTTTTTCAGGGTATATGGTATAATTAAGGTCAGAGAAAAAAGAACCAAAACCAATTCGATACGTGGTATCTTGCACGGCATCATAATGATTTAATCGACTTAAAAAACCTAAATCAGCATAATATTGGTCTTGTACTTCGTAATAATTTATTAAACCTGACCAATTTCTGTCCCTATATCGAACACCTCCTTTAAAATAATAATTTTTATCGGTAATATCTTCCTTAAAAGAATGATTATAACCTGCCCAACTTTGCCATTTATTATTATCGGATAAATAATTGAACTCTAATCCTGCATTTCTACCATAATCTGTATTAGAAAATTCGGAATCTTGATAGGCTTGTCTATTGGTTAAAAAACCTTTAATGATAGAACGACCAAAAACTTGTTGGTGGAAAGCGGCGGCGGTATAATTTTGTCCTGCCGATTCGTCTGTTTCTTTAGTTTGAATATTCAATAAACCCACTCGCAAACGTTTGGTAGCATTACCTGTCAATCTTAGGCCGTATAAAATAGGTTTAGCAGTCCCATCCTCATCTATCCCAATTCTCCGAGAGAAAAAAGGACGCGCTGGAGAATTACCAAAATCTTCAAAAATATCGGTGTTTTCTAAAAAGAAAAGTCGTTTTTCGGGCAATCGAATATTAAACCGAGTTAGGTTGGTTACTTGCTCATCTACTTCTACATTCGAGAAATCAGGGTTGATGGTCACATCTAAATTTAAGGAAGAAGTAACGGCGATTTTAGCATCTACCCCTACATTTAAGCTATTATCTGTTGGTGTTCCTTCTTCAAAATTTTTGAAATTAGAGCCTGCAATATAAGGGATAACAGCTACATTTCCTTTTGTTTTTTTAGGCGCTTGGTCCCAAATTAATGCACCTGTATAATTTAAATCGACGGAGCGAAATTGTAAGGGCACAGGTGACCAAACATGGAAACTATTATCACTTCCTTCTGTACGTATAAAATTAATGCCCCAAGTTGTTTTTGTTGCATCGTATTTAAGGGATTTAAAAGGAATGGCGACTTCTGCGGTCCAACTATCATTACTGACAGCCGCTTTAGAATACCACTTATTGTCCCAGCGGGAATTCATGGCACCACTACTAGGTCGACTATTTCTTGCACCTGTATTTCCAGTTAGTAGGCCTTCCATTTGTACCCCATACGGATTGACCCCGAACATAAATCCATTACTTTTTTGATTTACAGGGTCTAATACAATTACTATATTATCTCCACTCCAGAAATCGACATCTCTTTTTAGGGTTTGAATAATGGTTCCATTTGGGTCGTACATTTCTGCCGCTACATAAAGGAAATTGTCATCATAGGTCACCTTTACTTTAGTCGCTAATTCTGCTTTTTTGCCATCAATCGGAAAGCTATACCAGAAATCAGAAACTGCGGCTGTATTTTGCCAAATAGCTTCCTCTAGTTTCCCATCTAATTTAATTTTTTCGGAAGTTTTACTAATGCGAAGTTGGTAGTCTTGTTGGCGGTCATTTTCATTGTCTCCATCTCCGTTATTAGCGGATAATGTATTGAGCGCAAAAACGGACAATAATACAAATACGTAAATATACTTTTTCATCCTTGGTAGGTTCTATTTTTTAATACAGTCAGGTTTAAGCGGTAATTTATCCGCTAATTGAACCACAAAGATACGAGGAAAGTTGAGGAGGAATTCTGATTTCTTTTTGAAGATATAAGGAAGAGTGAAAAAGGAATATTTTTAAAATGGTGTAGTAAAATTGAAGGCTTATTTTGAAAGGGAAAAAGGATAGTTTTTGGAAGAAAGCTTTAGCTTTTTTGGGAATGACCGAATTTAATTTAAGGCCATAAAAATGAAAAAATAGTAGTAAATATGGAACACATTCTAAATCTTCAATTTCAACCTCAAAACGAGCTGTAAATATTGAGGTTGAAATTGAAGTTTCCTATTAATAAATTTACCAATTAATTTTGATTTAAAACACTAACCTTACTACCATTTGCCTTCCAAAGGTTAAAATCTAAACTATTGATAATCCCATTTCCATCGGCATCGGCAGGAGAATAAGAATTGACCGCAGCACCAGCTTGTTTCCAAAGATTAAAATCTAAACTATTGATGATTCCATTTCCGTCGAAATCACCACTAGTCATAAAGTATTTTCCATTAATTTCTGTTTGCTGGTCATTGCCCATAGTGGCATCAGCAGAAGCAGAGAAATCAAAAACTGGTGGATTGCTACTCAAAGGTTGAGCTGCCCGACTAATAATAGGTAAATGACTTTTATGAAAGACAGCAATATAGTAATTCCCATCCTCGACCTCTTCAAAGGTAACTAATTCCTCCCCTGTTAAGTCGACGATGGTACCATCGCTATTGATTAGTACAGGTTTTTGGGCGATAACGATACTCATATCATTTTCAGCTCTCAATTCTAATAACAACCAATCTACTGCATTATTTGGGAAATTAGATACCGAAATACCCTGCCCTAGGTTATAGGGTTCTTCTGTAAAGGGCTGGTCTGCTGGTAAGAGATTATTGTCTAAAAGGCTTGTTTTTAAAAGGTTGCTAGTATTATCAAAATAACCTTCTAACATTAAATTTATTCTCGCTGAAGTGCTTCTTTCATCTACCCTCTGGGGACAGTTAGTAGGAACTAAAAGGGTCATGGGTTCATGACTACTAATGCAATTTGGCTGCGTACTCAATGCTGTTTTATAATTACTACCTTCATGTGCATGGTGGCTGATTACTCGGTTTTCTACGCCGTTTTGAACAGAGTAATGCATGATTTCTTCTGCATCAATTACATGACCTAAACCGTGGGCGTGTCCTAGTTCGTGTAGTGCGATTGTTTCAAAATCATATTGAGTAAATTGAGGCGCTGATTCTGTGAAATTCCAGGAGAAACTGCCCAATAATTGATTGGGAAGAAATTGAATATCAAATTCTTTTAAATACCAAACGGTATTATGTAGACTACAAGACGTATTACCAGATGCTTTATATCTAGAAGTCGTAATACCTAAAACACCAGCAGGAAGAAACGGTTCATATACAATTACAGAATTACCATCATTAGCAAAATTGGTAGTTGTTCCAGCTTTATCAATTTGCCAGTTGACACCGCTAGCACAGACCCAAGTATCTATAGCTCTTTCTAAAGCAGGCACTGCTTCTGAAAACGCAAAACCTGATGTACTATTTAATTGAAACGTATATCCGCCGGCATCATTTCTATTAGTAAGCTTAATATTTTGCCTAGTTTTGCTGTCAAAACTTCTAAAGGTACTATACAAAGAATTGATAGCGGCTCCGATTTTTATGGTGGTGCTTCCTACTGCTGATCCATTATTGGATTTTACAGTAATTGTTCCATTTCCAGCCCTAGTTGGGATTTTTACTCGAATAGTAGCATTTGTCCAAGAAACGATATCTGTAGGTTGATCAATAGTAATAATACTTCTTCCTCCAGAATCACTATTGTCGAATTCTATTGTTCCTGCTGAATTTCCAAAACCACTACCTTCAATGATTAAATCATTTTCATCATCAATGGTACCTGTTGTGAAAATAGGATTAATATCTCCTGAAGTATTTTTTAAAGTAATAGCAATAGACCTGCCTGCGGTACTGGTACTAGTATCAACAGGACAGGCTTCTACACCTGTACAAGTACAACCATCTACAAGAATAATATCATTTAAAGTAGTGGAATCTCCATCATCGCAAGGAGTACCTGCATTAGTTGGTAAATTTCCATCGTTTGGGGCGCAATCTTTGATATTGCACAAATCATCATTATCATCATCCTGACAAATATATTCCTTTATTTCAATAACAAATTCTTTATAACAACTAGTTTCATTCGGACCATACATCCAAATTTTTAATATTTTATTTCCCAAAGTTAACCCTTCTATAAACTGTATGTCTCCACAATTACCATCACAAATAACCTGTGCTTGTCCGTTGGTTTCACTGCCAATGATTTCAATTCTTTCTGATTGGGCGAAAAGATTATCAATTCTAATAATTGGCCCTTCCGCCCAAGCCATTATGTTTTCGCAATCTACTGGTTGTCCAGCATTACCTGCACAGGTACAGCCATCTGCTTGAATCTGGTCATTTTTTGTTGCTGAATTACCATCATTACATGGCGCTCCCATTGGTTTTGGATAATTGGGGTCTAAATCATCGCAGTCTAAGGTAGAGCAAACACCGTCATTGTCTGCATCCACGACCAATTCTCTTGGTGTATAATCTTCGCCAGAAGGCGTTACAGCATTTAGGTTGGTAATGTCCCTAATTTGCTTAAGCATTGTTTTTTCATCCATTGGTTTACCTTCCACATAATCAATATACATCCCATTCTGATACGCCATTACTCCTTGTACATGTGCATAAGGCTGGAACTGAGGCATTTTTGCAGCGACATCACTTAAATCGGGATTGATAGCTGAGGTAGGTGCATTTTCTACAATTAATACATATTCTTTACCGATTTCAATAGATACATTAGGCGTCACTATTTCTAATTCATCGCCTACTTCTCCACCAGGGATAATGAATTGAAAGGTGGGGGTCGTGCTTTTTTCTTTCATATAGCAACGAACTTGCATGGTGTAGGCTGTATAAATTCTTTCTTTACGAGCGCCCCAATAGGAATGAGATGCTACTGCTTTCGCCATCACAACTTGCCCAGAGGCTTTTACACGGTCATATAATTGAATGGGTAAAACGGTAGCAAATAATTGTTGGGAAACAATAAGGAACAAGTAGGTTAATGCGACTTTACTAATGGCTTTTCTCATGCGTATTCTTATTCAAGTAGGTTTTGTATATCTTGTTAATAGGAATAGTGATTTGGAATTAAGTTTTTTATTCAGTCTAGGGAGGTTGGTTAGAGGGGAATGAATATAGACCTTTAGAGTAGTTTTTTATGAAAAACAAAAAATAGATAGGCTAAATAATCCTTTTTTATGTGGGAAATTAATAGCGTCCATTAAGTGTATAGGAGGAAAAAGGGTAAGGGGTAATTCAAAAATTTTATTTTTTCAAGAATAAGAGGCAATTTACGTAAAATATTGATTTATAGAGTTATTTGAATGGTGGAATATGTGACAGGGTAATAAACCGTTTGGATGATAAAGATAAAATAAATATTTTTTTTAGAAATAATAAGTGGCTGATAATTAATTAATTATAATCAATTAATTGGATTCAATGAATGCGCTAAAAATAAATTTGAATCATTATGTATTTAATTGTACTATTTAGTGACCTTATTACGGAGTTAAAAAATATTGAATTGTTTTATGCTGCTTAGCTAAAATCATATTCTTTATTTTGATTGGCCAATAGTCCGTGCAGTTTTAAGGGTTTTTTATCCTTAAAACGCGATTGTTGAGA
>JAFMDF010000614.1 GCA_017857395.1 Bacteroidota bacterium
AGGGTATTAAAGAGATTGGTGCGTAAACTTACGCTAAGGAATTTTTATAATATGTTTTTAAGTGTCATTTATTTACGAAGTAAATCCGAGGCAAAGGCTGCAGCTTGATTTCCTTGAAATTGTTGGATTTGATAAAGTAAGTCCTTTACCGATTGTGTTGTAACTTCATCAAATCTTTTTCTTAAAGTAGCAGTATTCATTACTGCATATAATTGGGTAGTGGCAATATCCTCATGGCCAAGAAACTTTTGAACCTCTGCAATTCCCATACCTAAGTTTAATAATTTGGTGGCAACGGTATGTCTTAATAAATGTGGGTAGATTCTTTTATTGATATCGGCTTTTCGAGCAACAGCTTTAACGATTTGACCAATCCGTTGGCGAGTATATTTATAAGGCTTTTGGCGTGATTTGAAAAGTGGACCAGCCTTTTGGTTTTTAATATGGATTTTCAATTGCTTGGCCAAATCTTCTCGAATAGGTACTTCTCTTCTTTTTCCACCTTTACCTTTATGAATAGTGATAAGCCTTTCGGCAAAACTAACATCTTCAATACGTAATTCTATAAACTCACTCACTCGACAGCCTGTTTCTAAAAGTGTTTGCATCATCAATCCAACTCGACCACTTTCCTGATAGGCGTGATTGATAAATTTCAATTCTTCTTCCAGGTTTAATCGCTCTACCGTACTTGCTAATTTCTTTTCTGGTTTTAGACCTGCTTTGTATCTGGCCTCCTTAAAAACAGCCTTGGTTTGGTTATAATCTAAGCCTTCCTTGATTATTATTTTAGCAATTTTATCAGATACCTTCTCAATATACCCCATTATTTTAGTTTTCCTTTTTAGAAATGGATAACAAACTCAGTTGGAAACCCTTATTAAAATCCCTTGTAAAATTATGAATAAGCACTTTTAGCTTTCCTCTCTTAGCCTTCTGGAAAACTGAAAAATAATCTTATTTTGTGCTTTTTCCAAAATAAATGTACTATGAGATATTCAAAAGAAGCCCTTGTAAAGTTGGCTAAATTTACAGAGAAAGATTTAGAGCTAATCCGTAATCGTAGAAGAAAACATAATCAATTGGGGTTTGCCTACCAGTTAGCTTTTGTAAAATTACATAATCGACTTCCTATTCAAGAACCATTTGAGTTAATTGAAGAATTGATTGGATACGTTAGCATCCAATTAGAAATTAATGTAGTTGCTATAGAAAAATATAGCAAACGAGAAGCAACTATTTCAGAGCACCAACGCCAAATTCGGACTTATTTAAAGCTGACCAAGTTTAGCGATGCTGCTCCCCAACTCATTGAACAATTTATTTTTGAACAAGCTTGCCGATTAGAACAAACTCATGCTTTACTTTCCTTGACCAGAGATTTTCTTCGCAAGCAATCTATCTTAGAACCTGCCGAATCTACTTTAAAACGATTGATTCATCAACAACGACAAAAAGCAAGAACATTTATCTTTGATAAAATCCATCAACTTTTGTCTATCCAGCAGAAAGAACAATTAGACAAGTTACTTTTAACGGAATCTAAAACCTATTCCCTTCTACACTATTTAAAGCAATCCACCACCAGAGCATCCGCTAGTTCCATCATTAAAATTACGGAGAAATTAGATAAAATTAAAGCAACTGGTATTCTTGATGTAGATTTATCTTGGCTCAATAATAACCTGCAACGATGGATGAACCGCTATGTCAGAAAAACAACCGCCTTTCGAATTAAAGAGCTAAAAGAGAAAAGACGCTATGCTTTGCTGGTCTGTTTTCTCAAACAACACTATCGTGACCTGACTGATGATTTGGTCAAAAACTATGACAAAGTAATGAACCAAATGTATAATCGAACTCAAATAGATTTGGACAAACAGCATCGCAAGCAAAGGAAAACGATAAGGACTTCTCTGGAAGTTTTTCAAACTGTAGCAGATGCTATATTAGATGAATCTATTGCAGATGTCTCCCTGAGAGCTATGATTTTCAAACAGGTCGGAAAAGATGCTTTAAGTAATCGGAGGGATAGTGTTAAAAATTGGTTGAGCAGTAAACATAAAGATGTCTTTACCTTATTAGTAAATACTAGATTTAGTTATCTACGGCAGTTTGCACCTACACTTTTAGAGCACTTATCATTAGAAAAAGAAGATGCTAAAGATGATACGCTTTTAGAGGCAGTAAAACTAATTAAAGAGATGAATCAATCTGGTAAACGGAAACTGGAGGCAGATACGCCTATCAGCTTTATGCCCAAATCTACTCAAAATTTAGTGGTTAAAAGCGATGGACAGATTGATAAACCTGCTTGGGAATGTGCCTTATTGACTGCGGTAAAAGACAATATTAAATCTGGCAACATTGCTATCAAAGACAGCAAACGTTATGGTCATATCAATGATTTTTTTATGCCACTTGAAAAATGGGAAGCCAGACGAGATTCCTTTTTTAAAAGAGCTGGCTTACCAAGTGACCCAGAAAAGGTTAAAGATTTTTTAACCAAGAGATTGGATTTAGCTTTTGATGAATTTTTAGAACGCTTACCCAAAAATAAATATGCTCAGTTGGATGAGAAAGGTTGGCAAGTGTCTAAAGATGAATCAGAAGAGTTAAGCAAAGAAGAAAAGGAAAAGCTAGAAAAAATACAAGCATATCTGGCAAAGCATATGCGCATCATTAAATTGCCGCAATTATTGATTGAAGTAGATAAC
>JAFMDF010000615.1 GCA_017857395.1 Bacteroidota bacterium
TATTATTTCGTGTAATTTATGTATTAATCAAAAATTTGAGCGAACCTAGCGTTATGGATGAATTAAAAATTGAAAAATCAACCTACGACGCTATAGCAAAAGCAATCCACAGCGATAAAAGTCCAGTAGGAATTGATGCCAAAAAAACCCACGTTTTGATATTAGAAAAGTTGATTCAGTTAGAAAAACGAATGAAAAGTATCGAGGAGAAATTAGATAAACAAGCGGAACAAAAATCATAAAAAATGAAATTACGAATCAAAGGCAATTCGATAAGATTCCGTCTTACCCAATCAGAAGTTCAGCAATTAGCCGCTGAAGGAAAAGTTACAGAGACGCTTAAATTGGGCCCAACTTTAAATTATACGATTCAAAAAAATGATGCAGCTTTCATTGAGGCAAGCTACAAATTGAATGAAATAAAAATTAATCTTCCTATATCAATAACAGATAATTGGGTACATTCCAATAAAGTAAGTATAGAACAAACCATCAATGGGGATGGGGAGGATATTTTAATCTTGATTGAAAAGGATTTTAAGTGTTTGAAAGCTCGCCCGCATGAAGCAGATATGTATCCTCATCCAGCAGAAGGTACATTAGCTTGCTAATATTAAAATGAGCTCCTCTTGCTTATAAGCAGCATATTATTTTATGAAAGGGTGTTGTTGCAAGAGTTTTGAGTGAAAATTATACCTTTTTAAAACAATATTTGATAGGATTATATTTTTTATTTGAAAACATGAATATATTTACATATATTTGATTTTGTATAAGATAAGATATCATTTTTATTAAAAAAATAAACTAAAAAAGCGAAGTAATCATGAAAATCGAACAAATTTATACGGGATGCTTAGCTCAAGGAGCTTATTATATAGAAAGCAATGGAGAGGCAGCTATTATCGACCCTTTACGAGAAACCCAGCCTTATATGGAAAGAGCCGAAGATAATAAGGTAACTATCAAATATATTTTTGAAACTCATTTTCATGCAGATTTTGTTTCTGGTCATTTGGATTTAGCCAAAAAATCAGGGGCACAAATCGTTTATGGACCAAATGCGAAAACGGAATATGAAAAACACTTAGCTAAAGATGGGGAAGTGTTCAAAATAGGAGGTGTGACGATTACCGTACTACATACGCCAGGACATACGCCAGAAAGTACCACCTATTTATTAAAGGACGAAAATGGAAAAGAGCACGCTATTTTTACAGGGGATACCCTATTTATTGGGGATGTTGGTCGTCCTGATTTAGCACAAAAAAATGGTACTATTACTAAGGAAGACTTGGCAGGTTGGTTATATGATAGTTTGAGAAATAAGATTATGACTTTACCTGATGAGGTATTAGTTTATCCTGCACATGGTGCTGGTTCAGCTTGTGGTAAAAACATGAGTAGTGAAACTTGGGATACTTTAGGCAATCAAAAAAAGACCAATTATGCCCTAAGAGCTGATATGACCAAAGAAGAATTCATCAAAGAAGTGACGGATGGTCTAATGCCACCACCACAATACTTTTCTTTGAATGCACAATTGAATAAAAAGGGGTACGGTAGCATTGATGCAGTCATGAAAAAAGGAACAAAAGCTTTATCTCCTAGAGCTTTTGAGGCGGCAGCAAATGAGACGGAAGCCTTGATATTAGATGTAAGAAGTAAAGAAGAATTTGTCAAGGGTTTTATTCCCAATTCTATCTTTATTGGCTTGGATGGTAGTTTTGCTCCTTGGGTCGGTGCTTTAATCGCAGATATGCAACAACCTATTTTAATAGTTGCACCTGCTAGAAAAAATAAAGAAACGGTCAAACGATTAGCAAGAGTAGGTTACGATAACTCTATTGGTTATTTGAAAGGTGGTTTTGAAGCTTGGAAAAAAGCAGGAAAAGAAATTGATACTATCCAGACGATAGGTCCAGATAAGTTTGAGGATATATATACACAGAACAAAAATATTCAAATATTGGACGTTCGAAAGCCTAGTGAATGGGAAGGGGAGCATATTGAAGATTCGCAAAATTTTGCTTTAGATTTCATCAATAAGCACATGAGTGAAGTTAATAAAGACACTTTGTATTATATGCATTGTCGAAGTGGCTACCGTTCAACTGTAGCAGCGTCTATCTTGAAAGCTAGAGGGTTTGAAAATATAGTGAATGTTCAAGCTAAGTTCGATGATATTGCGACCTCGAAGATTCCGACGACCGCATTTGTTTGCCCATCTACACTAGCAAAGTGATGTTTTGATTTTAAATGAATATATTTTATAAAAGAGGGAATAGCATTGAGTTATTCCTTCTTTTTATAGCTAAATGTTTCAAGGAATAATAAACAGACTGTATTAAGGACTAAAAATCAAATAATTGCTATTGAATAGAAAAGTACCGTTTTATAAAATGCATTTTTGATTCAACTGCCATTTTTCAATGATATCTATCATCATCCATTAATGATATTTATCCTACCGTTAATGATAAAAAAATATTAGGTTGCCTCGAAATTGTTTTTTGGTAATCCAAAAAAATTAGCACGTAATAGAATATCCTATTTTGCTAAAGGCATAAATGAAGTGCTTCATATTTTTATTCATTCAATTAGTTTCTATTTAAAATAGGAAAATGGAAATATACATTTGAATATTAATATAATAATACCGTTTAAAACGAAAAATATAGTATGAAATACGGCTTTGTAATTGATAATCGAAAAT
>JAFMDF010000258.1 GCA_017857395.1 Bacteroidota bacterium
ATTTTCTTACTCGGGTTATGCACGAATCTCCATTTTGGTAAAACAGGGCTAATAAGGTCAAAATAATAAGTTTCTCCTATAGACGCTCCAAGATTTTGAAGACACTTGGAGGTCTATCAATAATTACAACTACTCCATGTCCAAATCTGAAGAAAGCCCTTGGAAAATCACTAAAAGTAAAACGGCTTACGATAATCCTTGGATAAAAATTATCCATAATGAGGTCCTCAATCCAGCGGGAAATGAAGGAATTTATGGGGTGGTGCATTTCAAAAATTATGCAGTAGGCGTTTTGCCACTTGATAAAGATTTGAATACTTATTTGGTCGGTCAATATCGTTTCCCATTAAATAGCTATTCTTGGGAAATTCCAGAAGGTGGTTGCCCTGAAAGCACTGATATTTTAGCCACCGCTAAAAGAGAATTAAAAGAAGAAGTTGGCATAATCGCTACTCAATGGACACCTTTATTAACCATGCATTTATCTAATTCAGTTTCTGATGAAATCGCCCATATTTTTATTGCACAAGACCTAACAGAAGGCATTGCCGAACCAGAAGAGACAGAAGATTTAATGGTTAAAAAAGTTTCTTTTGACACCGCTTATCAAATGGTAATGGACGGAGATATTACTGATTCTATATCGGTTGCAGCTATTTTTAAGACGAAGATTTTAATAGAGAAAGGCGTTATTAGTTAAGCCATTTTTTAAAACCTAAAATATAACCTATAAATTTTCTAACACGTCCAATCCTGTTAATCCTGCATAATCTTGTCATCTTGTAATTAGTACTGCCACTCATCTAAATATTTCCCAAAAACCTTAGCCAAATTTTCTGCATCAGAAATACCACGATGAGGTGTGCCCGTGAAATCAAACCCTTCCTTTTCAACTGCTTTTCTCAAACCTCTTGGGTTCGTTAAGCGTTTAATTTCTTGATATTGGCGCTTGACATTAATGTGTTCTGACAACCAATCAAAATCCATATCATGTCGTTCACAGTCTCTTTCGAGTGCTATTTTATCAAAATTGCCCCAAGAACACAGTAAATAATTCTCTTCAAAAATATCAATCCAATCTTGAAAATCTTCTACGACGGATTCAAATTTATTGGCTCTATTAACTTGTTCCTGCGTAATACTCGTCAATTCTCTACAAAATGAAGATAAAATTGGATTGGCGACAGGTCGAATAAATCGACAAAATTTATCGGTAATTTCTCCGAAACCATTCATTTTAACAGCGCCAATTTCTATCACTTCCTGTATATAACCTGGCGGTCTGCCCAACCAACAAGTCGCCTCTAAATCGTAGATAATAAAATTCATGGTTTGTTTTTTAGTAGCGGATAAAGAATAAGTTGGACATTTTTTTAGTCCCCACGGATTTTAGTTATTTTCCTTATTTTTCAAAATTTAGCTATTAGACGTCAGATAATAAATTGATGATTATCTGTGTCCATTTATTAATCTGTAGTAATGATTTTATAGCACGGATTAATGAAGGAACACGGATATTAGATGTAAGAGTAATATTTATTATATCAGTTTTTAGCTAATTTTCTAATAAGCTGTAATGCAATTAATTATCAAACATCCCGTCGTTCCAATAGTTCCCGAATTTGAGTAATCTCTCCTTGCAATTTATCTATTTTGGCTTCTAATTCGTTATTATTATCCATGGTCATTTCATCTACAAAAACAGCATTCGCTAAGGACATGCCAAAGATACCACCAATTAAGACGATTAAAACAAAGAAGAAACGAGAAAAACCTATCATATATTCGCCACTTGAATTGTCCGCAATTACATCAGCTACCTCATTCCATCCTTCCACCGTAAATAATTGAAAAACCGTATAAGCCGAAATCAATGGGTTACCAAAATATTCAGGGGCAATATTTTGGTAAAAATGACAGGTTAAAACCGCCAGAATTAAATCAAGAAAAAGTAAGACCATTAAGACAAAAACAGAGGCTCGCAAAGCACGACCTAAACCCGATAAAATCATAGATAAATGCGGCACAAATGCCATAAATCTAAATAATCTAGCTAGTCTCAATACCCGTAATAATAACAAGGAAGAAGTATCTGGCAAGGGCAAATAAGCCATAAATAAGGAAGGCAAACTGACCACTACGATAATAAAATCAAACCAATTCCATCTAGTCGAAAAATAACTCTTTGGTTTATAGACAAAGAGTTTTATAATAACTTCTATCAAAAAAAAGATAACAAAGAAATGGTCTATCTGGATAAGGGTTTTGTGTTCCCTTAGGCCTGGAAAATAAAGCGAAAAAATAACTACGGCATTAATTAAAATGGCAATCATTATATTTCGTTCCGATAGAAAAAATCTTTTTAACATGCTGCAGAATAATTTGATTTTTTAGGAATGGTAAAATGTTGCGGTGTTGCCATGTTGCGATGTTGCGGTGTTGCGATGTTGCGATGTTGCGGTGTTGCATATAAGGCAACACTGCAACATGGCAACACCCCTAAGCATTAATTTTATAAACCGACCAATTGATTTTCTTATCCAAGTCATAGTGGTCAAGGCGGTTGTGATAAAAATATAATAATTTGAAGCTTTCACTAATTACATTACCCGCCTTATTAATTTTAAGAGGTGCTTGGGCATGAAAAACGCCTAAAAATTGCAAACCTTCTTCTATTAACTCTTTGGCATCCCAGTGAATTTCTTTAGATAATTTGGCTTTATTTGCCGCTTCTAATACTTTTAATTCCGTTTGTAAAGCTTCCATTGCTTGGACAACCATTTCCATTGGAAATTCAAAATCTTCCGTTGGCAATCGCAATAAACCATATAAATCCAAATGGGTATTCTGCGCTTTTAAGATATTGAACATCAAAAAGGCAATAACATGGCTACTCAGCACGACATTATCTGCAAAAAAGCGTTCTACTACCCTATCCGCTAGGATTTGAGTGTATTGACGGTCTCTCTGCAAATCCTTATTGACCACTCCATCTTTTTTGAAATAATCTTTAATGTCAATTGGATTTCCATATTGGTCAGAACTAGCGCCTTCTGCATCTACGAAATTACCTAAAACATCCAGTGGTTTACCAAAAGTCAATAAAATTTCAGAACCATTAGAGAAATAATTCCAAGCAAATTTTAGTACTTTCCTAAAACTATAAGAACCATCTTTTACATTGATGTAGCGTTCTTTTCCTGTTTGGCGAAGGTGACTTTCAATCAAAAACGGTGCTTCCAAAACAAAATGATAACCAACTACAACAGGTACAATAAATACCTTCTCCTCTTTTCCTTTTGCGGCTAAAGCCCGTTGTGCTTCTACGGCTGTTCCCATCATGCCCATCTTTAGTTTTTTCTCTAAATGACCAGAACGAGAACGAGTACCGCCAGGGAAAATAATACAATTCGTCCCTCTTTGGATAGCTAAATTAGACATGGCTTTTAGGGTCTCCAAATAGACTGGATTTTTCTTCCGTCTATCCAAACGATAAGCTCCTACTCTATTGATAAAATAAGCCGTATATCCTGTATTATATAAATTTAATCCTGCTGCAAAAGAAAAATGTGGTAAGCCACCAAAAGTATCCATAATGTAACCAATCAAGACCGAATCCAGATTACTATGATGGGTTGGCAAGATAATCACTGTTCCTTTTTTCATTAAAGAACGGACTTTCTCAATTTCTCCACTAATTTTCATCCGTTCACTCAATTGGTGCTTGCGACTGAAAATACGTTTTATATTTCTACTCGCCGCCGTATTTAATAAACGGCCAAAGAACCAAGTCAAAAACTTTCGGGCAAATTGAAAAGTTTTTATTCTAAAAGTAGCGACAATTTCTTCTGCATAACTACTAACAATAGCAGTCAACAACTCTTTATTAGCAGCTTTTGCTTGTGCTGGTTTTTGGTCCAAAGCAGTCTTCACCAATCGTTTTTGGATTTTTTTCCAAAAAGAACGCTCGTTAGGTGGGTCAATTTTCCAAGGTTCTTCTTTGATCCGAATTTGCTCTAAATAAGCTGTTTTGCCAATCATGTCCGTCACATCCTCTGTCTTTTTACGCAACAATCGTTCTACCGTAAAATCAATAATTTCCTGAACGAATGCTTTTCTATCCCGATGCAATTTATTGATTGGCCAGTCTTCCATCTTCTCGTAAACGTGGGGGTATATTTTATTTTCTTCTTCCAAATTTTATTTTTTTTGAATGGCTAAATTTAGTGAATCTAAACTTATAATCACTAGTACATCTCAAATTTTTACCCGCTGTATATTCAAGCCTTTACCGTAGCTTGAACGTTCTTGTCCGAGTATTTTCGAGTATTATTTTGCTCGGACAAGAATATTCAAGCTACGGTTGCTACTAAATTATTCATCTTGCAATAACTGAAATTCTGCAAATATATCCCGATTTTCGCCATCGGAAAGGTACGCAAATTCGCCCTTTTTATTAATAATATAATAAGCAGGTAATTTACTTAGCTCATAATCTCTTTTTAATTGGTCGTTATTACCGCCATATAAATTAAGTCCAGGCATAGAGATTCTATCCATTGTTTCTTTCCATTTCTGAGTTGAACTATCTGTAGTCACATTAATTAAAACAACGCCTTGTGCTGCTAATTTTTGACGAATAGTTGTGGTATTCTTAAACCCATTTAAACAAGGTTTACACCAACTCGCCCAAAAAGTTAAATAAACTACCTGTCCTTGAAAATCCTTCAAATTAACCGTTTTCCCAGCTGTATCCACTAAAGTAAACGCAGGGGCTGGTTCAACGGTAAAAGTAAGGAAAGTGAGCAAGAGAAAAGATAATAGTTTGAGCATTTTTTATTTTTTGTTTGGCGCTTACACATAATTAAAATTGCAATATACCGCTTCCTATTTCATAAATCAAAATCATTGTTTACTTTGCGGCTCCAATTGCGCATTCATTGATACATTTACTAAGTAACTATGCCACATAAATTTGAACCGACTAAAGAGATAATTATCCATTCCATCAAAAGTTTCCAACATTTTTTACGGAATGGTTTATCGCTTAAGAACTGCACTTTACAGCATATTGATTTTTCAAAAATAGACATTACTTGGCAGAATTTAAAAATAAAAAATACTGCCTTTTTAGGTTGCCAATTAAAAATAGAACAAGAGATATATCTCCGAAGACAAGGTGCGACTATTATTAACGCACCGACTAATTTGCCTTATCAACCATTTCGTAGTCAATTATATGACTGGAAAGAGTTAATGAAGGGCTATTCTGTTGAAAAAGATGAGAGTACAGATTATAAAATTTATCGTCATTTTTCTAAACAAAAGTATACACCTAGTATTAACGAAGCACTCTGGCAACGCATTCATGACCATGCCATGGACGATGCATTAAGGGTCTTACTGAAGTTCGATGAAAATGGGATGACGAATAAAAAATGTGTCGGTGTCATGGGTGGACATAGCACTCGTAGAGACGACCCTTTTTATGTAAAATCGGCTTTAACTGCCAAATTATTAACAGAAAACGATTATTTAATTGCCTCTGGCGGTGGTCCAGGTATTATGGAAGCCACTAATTTAGGCGCTTATTTTGCTGGTAAATCAGAAGCAACCTTATTAAATGCGATTAAAACGCTACAAAAAGCGCCGCATTATGCGGATAAAAAATTTCATCAGCAAGCCTTTAAAGTGTTGGATAAATATCCAGCAGGTGCTAAGAGTTTAGCCATTCCTACTTGGTTTTATGGACACGAACCTAGCAATTTATTCGCTTCCCATATTGCTAAATATTTTTCTAATAGTATTCGAGAAGATACCTTATTAGCCGTTAGTTTATATGGCATTATCTGTGCACCAGGAAGTGCAGGAACCGTCCAAGAAATATTTATGGACGCTACTCAAAATCACTACGGCACTTTTAATTATATCAGCCCAATGGTCTTTTTAGGTAAAGAACATTATTCTGTAAAAACAATGATTTATCCTTTGTTAAGGCAGTTGGCGTGGGGTAAGAAGTATTATGATTTATTGCATATTACAGATGAACCAACCGAGGTTTTATCTTTTTTACAAAATCATCCTCCTTTTAAAACTCAAAAAAATTAATAATCGGCAAGGATATTGTCAATATTCTCTCAATAGATTTTTATTCCCAACGGATTTTAAATTCTTGTGCTTAATTTAATAACAACGCAAATAGATTATTAATTAGCGCATTATTATAAATATATGAGTACGACTAAAAATAATACAGCAATCCTATTGATTCATTGCCCAGACCAGAAAGGAATTGTGGCAGCTATTTCAGATTTCCTTTTAAAAAACAATGGAAATGTCCTAGATATTGAACAACATGTAGAAAAAGATATTAATCATTTTTTCATGCGCGTGGAATGGGAATTAACCGATTTTGTTATTCCTAGAGAAAAAATTGAAGATTATTTCGCCACTTTAATTGGCAATAAATATCAAATGCAATGGCAATTACATTTTTCAGGCAAAAAGCCTCGAATGGCTTTATTTGTCTCCAAAATGACGCATTGTTTATATGATATTTTACAGCGGTATATGTCGGGAGAATGGGCAGTAGAGATTCCGCTAATTATCGGCAATCACGAAAACTTAAAAGCTATTGCTGACCGATTTGACATCCCTTTTCATCATGTCCCTATCACCAAAGCAACCAAAGCAGCACAAGAAGCTAAAGAAATTGCACTTTTAAAAGAGCATCAGATAGATTTTGTAGTCTTAGCTCGGTATATGCAGATTTTATCGGACGATTTTGTAAGGGAATTCCCGAATCAAGTGATTAATATTCACCATTCCTTTTTACCTGCATTTATTGGGGCAAGACCCTACCATGCCGCTCATAGAAGAGGCGTAAAAATTATTGGTGCGACCAGTCATTATGTAACCGCAGATTTAGACGAAGGGCCAATTATTGTGCAACACACTACTAGTGTAAGCCATAAAGATTCTATAAAAGACTTAATTAGAAAAGGAAAGAATTTGGAAAAAATGGTCCTATCGGAGGCTATTTATTTACAACTGCAACATAAGGTGTTGACTTATAAGAATCGAACGATTGTTTTTTAACTTAAGATATCAGAAGTCAGCCCGCTTATTTCATATACTGGCTGACTTCTGATATCTCTTTTAGAATCTATCCAAAATTCGTTGTTTCATCTGGTTAAACTCAGGCTCGGTAATAATTCCAGCCTCTTTTAATTCGGCTAATTTTTTCAATTTATCAACGACTTCATCCGTAGCGTCTGCTACCGATTTTGTTGGTTTAGCAGCCATTTTTTCTTTCTCTACTTTAGCTGAATTATCCTTAGCTGCCTTTGGTGGCGTAGTTTCTTCTTCGGCAGGCATACTAAAATTATCCTCCGTTTCTGTCTTTGCACCTTTATTCCATTCCTTCGCTACTTTTTTACCTTTCTCAAACTTCTCTTTGTACATCTTTCGTAATCTATCAGGGTCAAAATCTAGAATAGTGCCACCAGAAGAGAAATGCTTTTTAAAGACTTCTCCTAAAGCATAAGTAGAAGCGCCCGCAAAAATAGATACAGTTGCACCGCCAATAAAAGAACCTATTCCGGGTATCAATTTAATGATACTCCCAGCGCCAATTCTTGCCAAGGCAGAACTAGTTAAGGAGGTTACCAAAGCTTTGCCTTGTGTTTCTTCAAAAGGAACGTCATACACTCGGCATAATTGGCGAATCATATCTAATTGTAAAGCACTCACTGCAAAAATATCCGCAATTAAAATGGGGATCATTCCTGCGCCCATCGACCAAATCACATGGTTTCTAATAATCGTATCGGCATGATTGGAACGGCCCGAATCGTTTTCTGAACTCATTTTCCTTTTCTTTTTGGTGGCAGAATTTACCTTTTTTATAAAATCAAATGCTTTTTTTCCTTTGTCTAACATGGTGATTAATTTTGGTATTAATGGATATGGGTTATAGGTAACTCACAAGCTATAACTTATGATTATTAACTCCAAACAAATATATTTTATTCTTCCTTGCCCTATTTACTTTCTTCGACTAGCTACTAGAAATTTAAGACTATTGCTTGATTTTAATCATATCTTACCTTCCATTACTAATTTGGAAAAAGAATCCATTATTTTAGGTACAAGCGATATTAGGTGAGCGAAATCTACCTTATTTAAACTTATTCTTGAGTGTTAAAGCAAGGTCTTTTATTTTGCCTAAATCCTTTTGAATATCCTCGACATCTTCAGAAGATAAATTACTAGCAGGAATTCCTTTTTTTATTTCTTTAATTGTTTTATTTATTTTTTTTAAAACTTTATCCGTATCTATTGATTGTTCTACTGCCATTTTATTTATTATTTAATTTTTTTAATAGACATTATGTACAGCGATTATTTAGCACTAAAATAGCACGTAAATATATTGTCTTACGCGTGCGTGCGCAAAATATAACGTTTTTCTAGACATAAGGTCTAATAGGTCATTTATTTCATTAATCTCATCCAAGATATCATCAATGTAGTTTTGTATGCCTCTCTTTCCAAGCTTATCTTGAAAATTATCAGGGTATATATTCATCAATTCTAATTGTTGAAATAAAATTTTAAGTCTGTTTTTCAGTTGCTTTTTCGTCATGTTTTTGGCTTTCAATTTAATAAAGATAGTAAAAAAAACAGATAGTTCAAACAGTTATTTTTCCAAAAGCTGAACTGCTGCCCCCACTTCTTCCACAGGAAACTTACAAACCTTATTCTGACAAACATAAATCATCGTCACTCCTTCTTGTAATTTACTTTCCAATAATTCTAAGGTGCCCTCATTTGCCCCGCCTAATAAAATAGCATTGGGTAAATACTGAGTTTGCCATTCTTTCTGCAAGGCAGCATAATCTTTTCCTACAATTGCTACTTCATAAGGCGGATTGACCATCATACCATACAAAGCACACCAATTAGAATAAAAATTAGGTTGGTCGCTGCCAACAATACTACTCGACATATTATGCATCATCTGCTTAGATTTAGTTAAAAAGTCTTGGTCATAAAAATAAAGTCCTAAAACATATAAATTTTTAGCCATTACAGAATTAGACGCAGGAATTACATTATCGCTCGTTTCCATTTTTCGAGCAATTAATGGAGGATCTAAATCAGAAGTATAATTATACATCCCTGATTTTTCATCAAAGAAGTGGGTCGTTGCATAAGCTACTAAATCCTTGGCTTTATGTAACCATTTTTCCTCAAAAGTCACTTGGTAAAGCGCGATAAATCCTTCAGCAGTTAGGGCATAATCATCCAAAAAAGCATTAATATTTCCTTTTCCATCTTTATAATTACGATTCAATCGATTATCTTTTTGGATTAATTTTGTTGTAATAAAATCAGCATTTTTCAAAGCCGTTTGCAAATAAGCATCGGTACCAAAAGCCTTATAAGCATCCACATAACCTTTTAACATCAAGGCATTCAATCCTGCCAAAACTTTATCATCTAGTCCCGGTCTAACTCGCTGGTCTCTAGCTTTCATTAGTTTTATCTTCGCATCTGCGATAATAGTTGTCAATTCATCAGTTGTAATATTACTAATTTTAGCGACCTCTTCCGCCGATTTTTTCCGATGCAAAATATTGCTATGTTCCCAATTGCCTTTTTCAGCTATTTCATAATAATTAGAAAATATTTTTAACTGGTTGTCATCTTGAAAGACTGCAGCTAATTCCGCTGCTGTCCACACATAAAATTTCCCTTCTATCCCTTCACTATCTGCATCCAAAGAAGAATAAAAACTGCCATCTTTGTCCATTAATTCTCGTTCGACAAAAGCAATCGTTTCTTCCACCACCTTTTTATATAAAGGCTTTTTAGTCACTTGATAAGCTTGTGAATAAAGGGAAACTAGTTGACTATTATCATACAGCATCTTCTCAAAATGTGGTACTTTCCATTTATCATCAGTAGAATATCGGGCAAATCCCCCGCCTAAATGGTCATAAATACCGCCATCAGCCATTTTCTCTAAAGTCGTCGTTACTGCTGTTAATGCTTTTTCATTCCCTGTCTGATAGTATTCTTGTAATAAAAATTGATAATTATTCGGCATAGGGAATTTAGGCGCCCCTTCTCTTCCTCCTTCTTTAAAATCGATATTTTTCAAGAATTCTTTCGTAATATCCGCCAAATTATCTGCTGTAAAAGTTGGGGCACTTTCATTAAAAGAAATTTGTCCTCTTTGTTGAATACCACTTAATAACTGGTCGGCATAGGTATCTAATTTATCGGGTTCTTCTGCTTTAGTTTTTATAAAATATTCTAAAACACTTACCCATTCTGTTTTTGGAAAATACGTACCCGCCCATACTGGTCGTCCATCAGGTAAAGCAAAAGCATTCAATGGCCAACCGCAATTACGTCCAGTCGCCAAATGACAAGCAGTCATGTAAACATCATCCACATCAGGTCGTTCTTCTCTATCTACTTTGATATTAATAAAATGCTCATTCATAATTCTAGCCACCGCCGTATCTTCAAAAGATTCATGTTCCATCACATGACACCAATGACAAGCAGAATAGCCGACACTCACCAAAATCAATTTATTTTCTGCCTTCGCTTTAGCTAATGTTTCCTCGTTCCAAGGATGCCAATCAACTGGGTTATTGGCATGTTGTAACAAATAAGGACTACTTTCATTCGCTAAATGATTAGAAAATTGGGCATTTCCATTAGGTGCTTCACAAGAAAAAAAGGAAAGTAGTAGGAAAAAAGAAAGTAGTTTATGCATATTTGAAGTAGTTGTTGATTAGTCTAAGTAAAGTCATTTAGACGCTCCATGATCTTGAAGACACTTGTAGGTCAAACCAGTATTATCGTCTTGAAAAATCATTCAAGGAATTTACAAACTTTTGATATTTTTCATTTTGTTGAAAATAGTCCAAATAATTACCCGATTCAATAATCGTCAATCCATCCGTTGACCAATCATATAAATAAGTCCAACAATTTAACATAGCTCCATTCTGATTAACGGGTACTATTTCTCTGGTATATTCATTGGGTGCTTCAAATCCTTCGCCGACACATTCATAATAGTCTAAATTAGGTAGCATTTCAATTGGGTTATTCAACTGAAAAACATGTCCAGTAACCTTCCGACTAGCATTTTCCTCATATACCAACCCCGGGTATTGCCCCAAATCGTACAACGCGCCTGACAAATATCCGATACCTAAAAAATCACTATTGGACTTTAGATAGGTTGCTATAGGAGATTGAATGCCTCCCATTAAAGAGCCGTAAACAAATAATTTATCCGATTCCATCTTACAAATGTAGGAAGAAGTATAACCATGTCCAATAAACAAAGTATTAGGAAAATCTTAAAGTATAGGTACGGGTTGCATAAATGGCTGTCTAGCAACAGTAGGAAGGATTTAGTTAAATATGGAAATTGTAAAAATTACTATTAGGTCTTATATCCGTGTTCCTTTATTAATCAGTGGTAGTGATGTTTTATACCACTGATTAATAAAGGGTCACAGATAATTATCACTTTTAATTGTTAACTAGGCAGAATTTCGTGCGGTACTACCAGCAGCTACATCTAAAGCAACCCCAGTAATAAAATTCGCCTGTGGGCTACATAAAAAAGTCACCGCATTCGCAATTTCCATGGGATCTAATAAACCTACAGGTAAAAGATGGCTTCTTTTCATCCCTTCATTCAATCCTTCTGGAGTTGGATTATTTGGAGACCATAATTTACGCACAAAATCATTTTGCAGCATCGGCGTATCTATCGCAGTAGGACAAACAGCATTACAAGTAATATTGCTTTTTCCAACTTCTCCAGCCACTGATTTTGTTAAACCAATCACCCCCCATTTAGACGCATTATAAGCAGACATGCCTGGGCTTCCGCCTCTTCCAGAAACAGATGCGATGACGACTATTCTGCCTTTTTCTTGTTTGCGTAGTTCAGGAATAGCCGCTTTTAAAGTTCTTGCAACGCCAACCAAATTTACCGCAATAACATCTTCCCATGCTTCATCATCCATTTGTTCCAAATAGCCCATATTCGCAACACCTGCATTGGCTACGACTATATCCAATCTGCCAAAATCTGTAATCGTTTGAGCAACTACCTTTTTTAAATCTGCACTCTTTCTAACATCTGCTTTCATTGACAAACATTTAACCCCTTCTGTTTCGACTAGTTTTTTAGTTTCGACTAAATCTGCTGGTACTGCCATTGGGTAACTAATACTAGGAATTTGGTCCGCTATATCACAGATGACAATATTAGCCCCCTCTTTGGCTAAAGACAAGGCTATCGCACGACCTATGCCTCTTGCACCACCAGTAATTAAGGCGACTTTTCCTGTTTGGTTTTTATTGGCTGATGTTTGTAATGGATTGGTTGCCGCAATATTTGCCATACCTAATCCAGCAACTGCTAAACTGCTATTTTTAACCATCTGGCGGCGACTTAAGTTGGTTGCTTCTTGAGGATTTTTTTTCATAATGAAAGGTGATAAAAGGTGATAAATGTATTTAAATCAAATTGAAAGATAAGGTTTTAATTGGTTTAATAATAATTTCAATTATCCACTATTAGGGTTTTCTTATAAAAATGATTTTACAGGAAATCATGTTGAAAACATGAAAAATACTGGGTCGAAGTTGCAAACTTCGACCATCGGCATCGAATTTCAATCCAACTTTGGAGCCGATATTCGAAGATTGTATCTTCGAGTCGATATTTTTCAAGTCTTTGACTTAATTTTTTAGGTACTGAGATTTTTATAAGAAAACCCTTTATCCACTATCAAAATAAAGATAATAATAGTAAAAATACCCCTTACGTTATTTCAATAGTTGCAAAACCATAATCAAAGCCCCCACAGACCAAGCTTGTTGCACCGTTCCCCTTCCATCATTTGGCGCTTTCCCATCAAAAATTTCAGAAATACCATTAATACAATTATCTTGATAAAAATGATGTTTTAAAGCGTTCATTTCATTGGTCACCGTTGCCTTCGCACGGTCTGAATAATTATTAATTTTCAAATAAGCCAACCAATAATCGCCCAATAACCAAGACCAGACCGTTCCTTGATGATAAGCAGTATCTCGATGCCATTGGTCGCCTTTATAAATTGGTTTAAATTGGGGATTTTCAATATTCAAAGAGCGTAAACCCAACGGCGTAAATAAATAATCTTTTACATTTTTAAAGACCTTCTTTTGTTGGGTTTTATTCAATAAGGCAAAGAGAAAAAAATAATTAGCCAAATCAACTAAAATCTTCCAAGTTGT
>JAFMDF010000259.1 GCA_017857395.1 Bacteroidota bacterium
AAAAAAACAAGGTTTTTGGGTTATTTATTTCGCACTCTGGGTATTATGCGAAATTCAGTATCGGCTTTTTTTAGATGTGACAACTTTTTGTCTATATCCCGAATGTACCCCTATTAAAACTAATTACTGTTTTATGGAACAATTTTCTGTAAAAATAGTGGACAATCCTTATAAATTCCTTTTCTTTGCAAGTATTTTTAGGTATATATTTTTAAATTAAAAAATACTTAATAATGTAACTAATAATACATTTTATGGAACATTTATTTTCTAAATATGATTTTAAGAGTGATTTAATACTTAGTAACCTTTCAGAGGAGGAGGAAGGTATTGTCAATTCTTCTATGGAATGGATTCCATTTAAAAAAGGGAAAATGCTTTTCTATGAGGATGGAATTCCGACAGGAGTATTTTTAATCACCAAAGGAAAAGCTAAGATTTATAAAACAGGAATGGACGGGAAAGAACAAATATTCTATATCTATAGAGAAGGAGATTTATTAGGTTATCATGCGCTACTTTGCAATGAACGCTATGAAGATTCTTGTGAATCTTTAGAACCTTGTGAAACAAAATTTATTAGTGCAAAAAAATTCAACCAGCTTTTGGACAAAATTCCTTCGTTGAGGTTATCCTTGATACAGAATATGAGTCATGAATTTGGCGTGATGGTGAATACGATTACCTTATTAGCACAAAAATCTCTAAAGGTGCGATTTGCGCTTTACCTGCTTGTTTTGGACACTAGATATAATAATAATGGGATTAATTTAAGCCGAGAAGATTTTGCTAATATTATTGGCACAACGAGAGAGAGCTTAGGGAAGCTAATCAAAGAGTTTAGAGAAGATAGTTTAATTGCTGTTGATAAACGGATTATCAGCATACTTAACCGAGAAGGATTATTTGAGCTTACTAAAAGTAGCTATGCGGAATAGACAGAAAATAATAGTCAAAACTTAAAAAGAAAAAAGAAATTTAATAGTCAATGAAAATAATCATCGCTGGAGCAGGGGCAGTAGGTTTCCATTTAGCAGATTTATTATCTAGAGAAAACCAAGATATTACGCTAATTGATACCAATGAAGAAATATTGGAATATGCAACAACGCATTTAGACGTTTTGACAATCAAAGGAGATGCTACCTCTATTGCGATTTTAGAACAAGTCGAGGTCGAGAAAGCTAAACTATTTTTAGCGGTAACTACTTCTGAAACCACCAATTTATTGAGTGCTATTTTAGCTAAGCAACTGGGCGCTAAAAAAACCATTGCTCGGGTAAACAATCCTGAATATCTGGAAAAATCGCAAGTTAAGAATTTTCAAAAATTAGGCGTTGACCAACTTATTTCTCCTCAACAATTGGCGGCACAAGAAATTGAACGTTTACTGCAACGCTGTTCTTTTACCGATATTTTTGAATTTGAAGAAGGTAAAATATCAGTAGTTGGGCTAACTATCGATAATACTTCGCCTCTAATAGGAAAGAAAATCCGAAAAATTGATGAATTAAATCCTGATTTTTCCTTTAAGGGAATTGCGATATTGAGAAACCACAAAACCATTATACCAAGAGGAAATACCATCATTCAGAAAGGAGACCACCTTTATTTAGTCACCCAAAACAAACATATTGATAAGGCAACTGCTTTTGTAGGTAAACAACTACAAACAGTCAAACATATCATGATTATTGGTGGGACGAATCTTGCTTTGCGGACGGCTCAATTATTAGAAGATAAATATGCGATTTCACTGGTTTTAAATGATAAAGAAATTGGAAAAAAATTCCTTGAGAAGTTGCAAAACACTTTAGTAATCATAGCTAATTCTAGTAATATTGATGCCTTAAAGGAAGAAGGATTAGAAGGAATGGATGCCTTTATTGCACTCACACCAAATTCTGAAACGAATATCATTACTAGCCTCCTGGCAGAAGAATTAGGGGTTTATAAAACGATTGTTTTAGTAGATAATGTAAACTATACCCATATCTCCCAAAATATTGGTGTAGACACCATTATCAATAAAAAGCTAATCGCCGCTAATGAAATTTTTCGCTTTGTCAGAAAAGGTAAAATTCAAGCCATTGCTAGTTTGCATGGAGTAGAGGCAGAGATGATTGAATTTTTAATTCATAAAAAAAATAGACTGATTAAACACCCTATTCGGAAATTGCATTTACCAAAAGAAGCCGTAATCGCAGGAGTTATTCGAGGAGAACAGAGTATTATTCCTGATGGAGATTTTACCTTTGAATTAAAGGATAAAGTCATTGTATTTTCATTGCCCGAAGCCATTTATCGGGTAGAACAGCTATTTAAATAATGATAAACACCGGAATCATATCAAATACGCTAGGGGTCTTATTATTAATCGTTGGTGGAATGATGTTGACAGCTTTACCTTTTTCCCTCTATTTTAAAGATGGAGCAACCTTGTCCATTCTGGAAGCAAGTATCGTAACCATTTTATTAGGTGGCGGTTCTCTTTATTATAAATTTAAGAATAGAGAAAAAATCGGTAAACGAGAGGGTTATCTAGTGGTTGCTATGGGTTGGCTAAGTATGAGTTTAGTGGGCATGTTGCCTTATTTGTTTAGTGGTGTTTTACCCAATTTATCAGATGCTTTCTTTGAAAGTGTTTCGGGCTTAACCACAACTGGAGCCTCTGTATTGAACGATATAGAAGCAGTCCCACAAGGCATCTTATTTTGGAGAAGTTTAACTCAATGGATTGGAGGTATGGGAATTATCGTTTTAACCGTTGCCATTTTTCCTCTATTGGGCATTGGAGGAGTAGAATTATTTGTGGCAGAAGCCCCTGGTCCTACCTCTGATAAAATTCATCCTCGTATTAAAGAAACCGCAAAGCGACTCTGGTTAATATATGTGGGACTTTCGACCTTACTCACCCTGATTTTGTACCTAAATGGGATGACCTTTTTTGATGCTATCAATCATGGTTTAACCACTATGGCAACAGGTGGATTTTCTACTAAAAATGCCAGTATGGCTTATTTTAGCCCAGGCATTCAATATTGGGTGATGTTATTTATGTTTCTTGCTGGAATTAATTATACCATCATTTATTATGGCTTAAAAGGAAAATTTAAAAAAGTATGGTCCAGTGATGAATTTAAAACTTATACTTTATTGGTCGGGACGCTAATTCTAATGGTAACGATCCTTCTTTATACCTCAACCAATATCCCTTTAGAGCAAGCATTTAGAGTCAGTAGTTTTCAAATTATATCTCTGATTACAACTACAGGATTTGTGAGTGCCGATTATACTGCTTGGACACCTGCTTTGACTTTTTTGTTTTTTGTTTTATTATTTATTGGGGCTTGTGCAGGTTCTACAAGTGGAGGAATTAAAATAATCCGACATTTAGCTTTATTTAAAAATTCAATTTTAGAATTTAAACGCCTACTTCATCCTAAAGCTTTAATTCGATTGAAGATAGATAAACAATTAGTTGCGCCTCGTGTACTAACCCATATTCTGGTATTTCTACTTCTTTATTTGATGCTATTTCTGCTAGGGTCTTTTATTATGTCTTTTATTTTGGCCGATTTTGAGCATCCATTTTTGACAGCTATTGGTGCTATTGCCACCGCTTTGGGCAATGTCGGACCTGGTATCGGAGAAGTTGGCCCGCTCAATAATTTTGCAGCTATTCCAGTAAGTGGGAAGTGGTTTTTATCTTTTTTTATGCTTTTAGGCCGTTTGGAGCTATTTACGATTTTGATTTTGTTTATGCCTTATTTTTGGCAACGGAATTAAGGACTAAAGGTTTAAACTTGTTATTACTTAACTGTAAGACTTTTTAATTAACAAAATTACAAAACACTAAATTTGAAGAAACTTGAACGAAGACTAAGCTTACCTTATGTAATTGCAATTGCAATTGGCGGAATGCTTGGAAGTGGATTATTTGTGCTACCTGGATTAGCCGCCGCGAAAACGGGGTCTTCTATATGGTTAGCCTATGTATTAGCAGGCTTTTGTGTTTTACCTGCTGCCTTGTCTAAATCAGAGTTAGCTACTGCAATGCCTACTTCTGGAGGGACTTATGTATTTATTGAGCGAACTTTTGGTCCTATGTGGGGAACAATTTCAGGCTTTGGACTTTGGTTATCATTATTATTAAAAAGTTCCTTTGCATTGGTTGGTTTTGGTGCCTATTTATTAGTTTTTTGGGACGTTCCTCTAAAACCTGCTTCTTTGACTTTATTGGCTTTTATTACGGTATTGAACCTAGGCGGAGTAAAGAAAGTCGGTAAAGTGCAAATGGTGATAGTTAGTGTGAGTGTATTTTCCCTTTTAATGCTCTTTATTTGGGGGATGTTTCAACTGAATCCAGTACATATTAAACCTGTTTTTACAGATGGAACTACTGGTTTTATAGCAGCTACTGGTTTTGTTTTTATCTCTTATGCAGGAGTTACCAAAGTGGCAGCTATTGCAGGAGAAATAAAAGACCCTGGACGCAATCTTCCGATTGCCATGCTCTCTGCTTTAGGGCTTATTGGATTGATTTATGGGTCAATTACCTTTGTCTTGACCAATCATGTTTCGCAGGAAGTATTGGAGACCGATTTGCACCCAATTTATACTTTAGCAAAAATTTTAGGAGGACCGACCATTGGTATTATAGCGGCGGTTATTGGAGTATTAACCTTATTCTCTATGGCAAACTCAGGAGTTTTAGCAGCCTCTCGTTTTCCTTTTGCCATGAGTCGAGACCAATTATTGCCAGCATTTTTGCAAAAAGTACATCCTAAATTTTTGACGCCCATTGTTACCATTGCCCTTACGGGGCTGGTTATGGCTTTGGTAATTATCTTTTTGGATGTAGAAAAAATTGCTAAACTAGCGAGTGCTTTTATGGTGATGATGTTTATAGCGGTCAATCTTTCGGTCATTGTGTTAAGGGAAACAGGCGTGCAATGGTACAAACCAGTTTATCAGTCGCCGATGTACCCATGGATACAAATATTTGGTGTCTTTTCAGGGCTAATCTTATTGGTCTTTTTAGGTGGATTGGCTTTAATGGGGGCGATAGTAATCACGATTTTTGGAGGGCTGGTCTATCAATTTTATGGTCGTTCGAGAGCATCTCGAAAAGGAGTTTTGAATCAATATGGTCACTTTCCTGCCTTATTTTTATTATATCGAAAAGGAAAAAGAAGATTAATTAAACAGAAAAAAGGAACAGAAGAAGATTTAAGCAAATTTGAAGAAATTATTGAAGATATGACCATAGATAATAATCTAGATGGTTCTTTGTCCAAAAATTCTGCTATCGTTGTCCCCCTTTTTGGGCAGGAACGTTCTCCGGAAACATTAGTAGAAGTAGGAGCAGCTTTAGCAGATGGTAAAAAAATACAGGTTGTCCATTTAACAGAAGTACCCGAACAAACTATTTTAGAGGCATTATTGGAGGAGGATGTGATGATAACCTCTTTGAATAGAAGGATTTCTGCAATGGCTGTAGAACGGTTTATCGATGTAGAGTTTGATGCTGCTGTTACCCATGAAATGGTACAAACGATTGCAGAAATCAGTAATCAAACCCATTGTAAATGGCTAGTTATGGGCTGGGATGGAAGAACGAGTACAGGCTTATTAGTACGAAACCCAATAGGTTGGTTAGTGACGAATATTTCCTGTAATATGGCATTGTTTAAAGACAAAGGCGTTCGGTATATCCATAAGATTTTGGTGCATTTAGTAGCTCCACAACATGACCCTTGGTTAGTAGCCGCAGCTATTGATTTAGCGAAATTTTATAATGCAAACTTAACTTTTGTACGAGTAGTACCAGAGAATTTTTCGGAAGAAGAAACGACTGCACTCCGAAATTATATGGCATCTTTGAATCAAAGTAGCCAAGCAAAAGCAGAGCTTCTAATTTTATCAAACAAAAATTCTCGGAAAGCGATTATAAAATCAACTGCTGCTTATGATTTACTAATAATAGGGTCTCCAAGTAAAGAATCTTTAATCAATGTCTTATTAGGTAGAGGGAAGGATAGTTTGTCAGAAGATGCAGCTTGTTCTGTTTTGAAAATTTTAAAACCTAATACTTCTTTGTTTACTTCGAAGGATATGGAGTAATAATTAACCTAAAATAATTATCAAACAGATTAGTTCTTAATGTTTAGAATTAGCGATTCTTTCTAATTTTTTTAAATTTTTGATAATAATAATCCTTTTTTCGATATGAATTAATTCTTCTTCTTTGAAGTCTTTTAAAAGTCGCCCTAAACTTTCTCTCGCTGTTCCTATTATATTGGCTAAATCTTCTCTTGACAAATCTATAGCCGCTTCTTGCGTATTTTCGTCCATATAGCGTTCATTGAGAAGTAATAAATATAGTGCAAGTCTTTCTCGTAGCGGCTTTTGTGCCAAGATGGTAATGGTATTGACCAAGACGCCAAATTCATGACTCATATTTTGGATTAGCAATAATTTTAGATGTGGAATTTTTTGGAGTAATACATTAAATTCATATTTATTGATAAAAAGAATTTCACAATCTTCTAAGGCTTCACAAGAATCTTCGTAGGGTTCATTGCACAATAAAGCATGATATCCAAATAAATCGCCTCTTTTATAAATATAAAAAATTTGGTCTTTACCATATAAACCTGTTTTATAAATTTTGGCTCTACCTCGTTTTATCAAAAAAACACCTGTAGGAATACCGCGTTCATAAAACACAAGTTTCCCTTTCTTAAAAATTAATTTTTTAGCAGAATTCAGGAATTCCTGTTTATCAATTTTTGAAAGGGCAGATAATATTTTATCGCTTTCAAAGTGTAATTTATTGATATTCAACGTCATAATAAAGTTTGTGATTTATATCAATTGTAAATGTAACAATAATCACATAATTAAGAAATATAGGTCACGCTCTTTGGTAGGAAAAAGATTGTTCTTTGTTTCTTTTTTAATAGAAACATAAAATTACCCTATGCTAAAAGAAGAATTGGAACATTTAGGACAATTAGACAATTCCACCCAAAATACATTGCAGTCTGCTAAAGATTTTATCCTGAGTAGTTTGAAAGAAATCAATCCTTGGCAAAATATTAAAACCATGCACACGAATATCTCTGGAGATATTTTGGCTGGGATTACGGTGGCTATTATTGCGCTTCCTTTGGCACTTGCCTTTGGTGAAATGTCCCAGTTAGGCCCCGTTGCAGGTATTTGGGGGGCCATTGCAGGCGGAGTAGTAGGTGGACTTTTTGGAGGATGCTTAGTAGGTGTAAGTGGACCAACAGCACCAAAAGCTGCGCAAATTGCAGCGTTTATGGGTGTTTTTGTGATTGGCACAACGCAATCACCCGATTTGGTCGCTGCTTTTTCGATTATCTTTTTAAGCGGTTTAATCCTCGTGGTCATCTCAATGCTCAAAATCGCACGATTTATTCATTATACGCCTTACTCCGTAGTAGCTGGATTTATGTGTGGTATTGGGGTGATTGTTATATTGACGCAAATCAACGCTTTTGTAGGACTCGAAGCAGAAAAAGACATTCAAGGGGTGTTTGCTAATTTGGGACATACCTTACAAAATATTAATATAGAAGCACTATATGTGGCGATTCCCTCTTTATTGATTCTTTTTATCTGGAGTCCTTTAGAAAAGAGGATTAAGCAATTGGCTAAGATACCTTCGCCATTGGTAGCATTGATTGTTGGGACAAGTATTGCTTATTTTATGCACTTGGATATTCCTTATATTGGAGATAAAATGGGCGGTACTGACCAAGGCCGAATCTTTAATTTTTACTTACCTGATCTTAGTCGAATTGGAGAATTTATGGGACCCGCTTTTGCCTTGGCTGGACTAGCAGTGTTAGATAGTTTACTGAGCTGTATTGTGGCAGATAATATGACTGGTGACCACCATAGTAGCGACCGAGAGACTTTTGGGCAAGGAATGGCTAATATGGCTGCGGGCTTATTCGGAGGCGTTACTACGGCTACGGCTACTATGAGAACGGTTGCTAATGTTAAATTTGGCGGCAAAACACCTTTGGCATCAGTAGTACATGGTCTTACTTTATTAGGTGTATTATTGGGATTAGGTTTTTTGGTGGCAGCTATTCCAACTGCTTGTTTAGCGGCTATTTTATTCAAAGTAGGGATAGATATCTTGGATTACAGAATCCTACCCGTACTTAAAAAATTGCCTGTAACCGATTTGTTGGTTTTTATGATTGTTTTGATTGTTACGGTTTGGGAAGACTTGATGATAGCAATGGCGATTGGGGTAATATTTGCCTTTTTCCGATTTATCCAAGAAATGAGTGCTACTTATCAGCACAAAACAATTCCGCTATCTGCGAGTAATTTTGCCCCTAAAGGTCAGAAAAAGAAAGATTTAGATAAATTGCCAGTAAGTGTTCTACAACCACAAGGTCCGTTATTTTTTGGCTCTATTGAACCTTTAATGGCCGCCTATGCCGCTGCCCCTACTCACGAAATGCTCATTGTAGATATGAGTCGAGTGACGATGATTGATTTATCAGGTGCTTATGCTTTAGAAGATTTAATCAAAGAAGCGGCGACTAAAGGCATTGAAGTCTTTGTCTCCAATGCAACGCCTCCTATCAAACAGGTTTTAGAAAAAGTAGAATTTATAGAACACATTGGGAAAGACCATTATAAAGACTCTAAAAGGTCAGTTATTCCAATTATCTTAGAAACTTTTCACATTGGAGCAACTAGTGAGAATTGTATAGATAAGCAAGAATTACCCATTTTAGACCAACTGCAGAATGCGATAAATAAGCATGATTTAGAAGCTATTATGGATTTGTACGCAGAAGATGCAGTAATAGTCCCAGCATTTTCTAATAAAATGAGAAAAGGTAAATCTCAAATCAGAAATTTTTATAAAACTTTTTTTGATAAAGATGACGTAGAAATTACGGTTTATCAAGTATCCAAACAAAGTTCCGATAACTTAAAAGTGGATAATGGAATGTACCTAATGAAGTGGAAAATAGATGGAATTGAACAAGAAGAATATTTACGCTTTTCACTCATAGTTCAAAACGAAAAAATCGTTTCTGATAATTCTAGTATAGAACCAGATTATCATATGAATATCAAGCATAATTTACCTTATGCTTATGCGGGTGATTTTGAAGAATAGGTTTTTGATATTTCTCTTATGGTATAATTAAACCAGCGTATTATTTTATTGGCAGAGGATGTCGGCCTTTTTTGGAAGGCTTATTTGTTTTGTTTTATCCCGCACCGATAAGATATATTGTTTCATAGTGTGAAAGGTGGTTGCTATATGTAACTACCCCTTTTAATATTTCCTGTCAGGGAAAATAATAAGATAACCAAAAATTAAGTCTTGCAGAAATGTAGGGCTTTTTTTTGTTCTACTACTTAAGGAAGATAAATTCAAACAACCTTTTCTAAAAATGCACCAATTTCCACATTCGGATACAATTCACTATAATTCAAAATCGTTCGTTCATCTATTCTTCGGTTAATGAACTCCCGTTTAATTTCATCTGGATGAGTCAAATTAGCGGCAGCAATTAATTCTAAAAAACTATAGACCGTCTTTTTCTGGTAACTAGCTACTCTTTGTGCCTTATCTGCTACAACTAATCCTTTTATCAAGGTTTTATCTTGTGTGGCTACTCCAACAGGACAGGTATTATTATTACACCTTAATGCCTGAATACAACCTAATGCCAGCATCATTGCTCTGGCACTATTACAAATATCTGCACCAAGTGCAACTGCTCGAATCATGTGAAAACCAGTAATGATTTTTCCTGCGGCAATGATTTTTATTTCCTTTTTTAAATCAAAACCAACTAAAGTATCATGTACAAAGGATAACCCCTCTAATAAAGGCATACCGATAGAATCAGAAAATTCAATAGGCGCAGCACCTGTACCACCCTCTCCACCATCAACTGTAATAAAATCTGGTTTGATTCCAGTACTTATCATTGCTTTACAGATATTTATAAATTCATCTTTCCTACCGACGCATAATTTAAACCCTATAGGTTTTCCATCAGATAAGGTGCGCAATTGTTGGATAAATGCTAAAAATTCTAGCTCATTTGAGAAGGCAGAATGAGCAGGTGGGGAATGAACAGCAGTATGAGCTTCAATTTGCCGAATTTGAGCAATTTCTGCTGTATTTTTAGAAGCGGGTAAAATGCCTCCATGTCCTGGTTTTGCGCCCTGAGAAAGCTTAATTTCAATCATTTTGACAGATGATTTTGCTGCCCCTTCTCGGAAAGTTTCTGGATTAAAATTGCCCTCTTTATCTCGACAGCCAAAATATCCTGTACCAATTTGCCAAACTAAATCCCCTTCGTGTTTTAGGTGGTATGGACTCAATCCACCTTCCCCTGTGTTATGGGCAAAATGTCCAATTTTTGCGCCTTCATTAAGTGCCATGATAGCCCGATTACTCAGCGAACCAAAACTCATCGCAGAAACGTTGAGCAAACTCATACTATAGGGCTGTTTGCAATCTTTTCCGCCAACAGTAACTCTTGGAAACTCGCCAACGTCTTTGGTGTTTTTGGCATACATTGAATGATTCATCCATTCATAACCGGGGAGATAAACATTCATTTGTGTACCGAAAGGGGTTGTATCATTAACATTTTTTGCTCTTTGGTAAACTAGCGACCTAAATATCCGATTAAGCGGTCTTCCCTCCGTGTCTGTTTCTACAAAATACTGCATAATTTCAGGACGAATTGATTCTAGTATTCTACGCCCATGTCCGATGACAGGAAAATTTCTGTTGATAGAATGGCTATTTATGAATGTACCGCCAAAAAGGTCAATTTCAATTAAAACATTAAGATTACGTTTTAAAAATGCTATATTTAGTGTCTTTATAGAGTACTTTTGATAAATTTATAATTTACCACAATGAAAATTATATTTTCAATAAGTCATGAGCAAATAGTATCAATAAAAACTAGTGTTTAACGTGATACAGTAAATTAGAAAATAGGCAGTAAAAAATAAAGGGCGGAATGTTTGTTTTTTGGGACACCTTTATTTTGATACACTAGCGTAGGTTATATGCATATGTGAAATGAATCACCATTAATAGCAGAAAAAGCCACAGACTGAAAATTTTGTAGATGGGTTCTGCCTAGCCATTTTACATTCTGTTACGAACTGTAAAGTGAGCGATTCCGAGGGGGGCGTAACAAGTTATGGGGTATCGTTAGACCCTGAAGGTAAGACCTACCTTCAAGGTAGTTCTTACCTTTAAAAAAAACTTAAATCAGACATTAAACCTAAATATATTGACTATACTTGCGGCAATTCCCAACCATTATGATACGTCGCTTTCATCATTGCATTCGCTTCTTTATCATTTTTAAACATTCCTTTATCTGCATCCCAAAAAACTTTTCTACCCAATTTATAGGCAATATTTCCCATTTGGGCATTAATGGCAGCAACACTACCCGTTTCAATACCACATTTCAATAAGCTTGGGTCATTCTTGCGAATAGCGGTTATAAAATTTTGCGCATGGCGTAGCACATAATCATCATTGCCCCGCTTTCGATATTCTGGCAAAGCTTCCATTCTATACTTGCGAACACCATCAACGTTATGTGTTTCGGGAATTAACTCCCAACCTTGGCGATTGACTACTAGCGTGCCATTATTCCCAATAAAAGCAATCCCTTCCGTTCTACCATAATTGCCATTATCTATGCCCGTGGCATGTTCCCAAAGCATGTTAAAACCATTGTATTGAAAGACCGTTTGTAGAGAATCGGGCGTTTCGGAAGCATCATCTGGATATGCGTATTTTCCACCAGAAGCCATTACAGAAATAGGTGCTTTTACATTCATTGCGTACAAGGCAATATCAATTTCATGTACCCCCCAATCGGTCATCAAGCCGCCTGCATAATCCCAGAACCATCGAAAATTGAAATGAAAGCGGTTGGGGTTAAAAGGTCTTTTAGGTGCTGGGCCTAGCCACATCTCATAATCAACCCCTTCAGGTGGTGTAGCATCTGGTAAAACAGGAACTGGTTTCATCCAACCCTGATACGCCCAAACTTTTACTAGTCGAATATTTCCCAAATCGCCAGAACGAACTATTTTTATGGCTTCTTCATAATGTGGTCCACTTCGCTGCCATTGTCCTACTTGTACAATTTTGCCGTACTTTTTGGCAGCGGCTACCATCAAATTGCATTCTTCCATGCACAGCGCAATTGGTTTTTCTACATAGACATGCTTGCCTGCTTTTAAGGCATCTATCATATTTAGGCAATGCCAGTGGTCGGGGGTGCCGACAATTACATAATCTATTGTTTTATCTGCCAGCATTTTTCTGTAATCGCCGTATAGTGCCGGCTTCTTTCCTTGTATTTCTTCGACTTGAACTGCTCGTTCTGCTAATACACTTTGGTCTATATCACAGAGTGCAACGCATTCTACACCAGCTACTTTTAAATGTCGGCTTAGATTGGAAAAGCCCATGCCTTTGCAACCGATTAGTCCAACTTTAAGTTGTTCATTCGGCGCTACTTGTTTTGTTTCGCTTAAAGCAGTTATAGTAGCTGCATTACAAGAAGTTGCCATTCCAATTCCAGCCACGGCTAGGGAGGAGTTTTTAATAAAGGTTCTTCGATTATTCTTCATAACTTTATTTTTTGTGAAATTAGTTCTCTGCTTAGGGGGTTAAAAAATAACAAGGTATAAAGGTATTTAGGTGAAGCAGATAAAGGTGTAGAGAAACTCGCCCTTTTTACGGCTATACCTCTTAATCCCTAAGTAGATACGAAATTAGTTAAAATTATTAAAAAACGATAAATATCTACCAATTTGAACGACAGAACGCTGAATGGAGTGCCCATTGAGTTCAAATGTGTTAATCCATCTTCTCCATTTGACGCTTCTGTATCAATAAGCAAATACCCGACTGTTGTAGAGATTTTGAGACAATATAGATAATAGTGTCTCACTCTATAACTGAATATTATTTTAAAGACTGAATGCGCATATTTGATATTTATTGTTTTCTAAAAGAAAGAGTTTTCCTACCTGATTGTTCTGAAAAATTCATTTTTTCAGCTTTTGCCAAAACTGATTCGAGGCTAAGTAAATGCGCTGAAAGTAACTCGTTCAAAAACCGAAAAAGATGTACGGCATTACCACCGAACTTTTTATGCCCATTTAATCCCATAGTCTTCTAAATTTTTGGTGAGTTGTTCCATTTTTAGTTGACGCACATTTC
>JAFMDF010000035.1 GCA_017857395.1 Bacteroidota bacterium
TTATTACTGTTTATTTTTTGTAATAGGTCTAACGGCACAAAACACGAAAGTCCAATTGAGTGGACAAATAGTAGATGCCGATTCCAAAGAAGTACTGCCGTATGTAACCATCATTGCCAATACGCCTGAAAAGATTTTTGTGGAAGGTACGGCTACGAATGATAAAGGGGAATATCTACTAGAATTACCAAAGGGAAAATATGTGTTGCAATTTAGTTTTATAGGGTATCAAAACACCGAACAAGAAATAGAACTAACAGGTGACCAAAAATTGGAATTAGTATTAGGGAGTGACTTAACTACTTTAGAAACGGTCGTTGTAAGTGAAGAACGTACTTCTGTAGAACAGCGGATTGACCGTAAAGTCATTAATGTAGGAAAGGATTTACAGTCAGGTGGAGGCGATGCAGTAGAAGTGTTAAATCAATTATCAGAAGTACAAACAGGCATTGATGGGGGGATAGAATTAAGAGGGTCGGGTAATATTAATGTTTTAGTCAATGGCAAACCATCTCCTTTAGAACCACAAGATTTACTCCAGCAAATTGATGCGAGTGAGATTCAGCAAATCGAATTGATTACGACGCCTTCGGCAAAACATCAAGCAGATGGGCTGACGGGCATTATCAATATTATTACCAAAAAGAAAAAGGAACAAGGATTTTCTGGGACAGTATCGGGCAGTATAAGCTCGAACCAACAATATCGTTCTGGACTCGCTTTGTCTAATGGATTGGGGAAAGTGAACCTAAGTTTAAACCTCAATTTTGCGGATAGACAAACGGATTCTAGAAATAGCCGAAGTCGAATTTCTGAGGCGCTTAATTACACACAGGTAGGCGATAACTTATTTGATGGGCAAGTGAAAAGTATCAAGGCGGGGATGGATTGGTTTGTAGATGAGAAAAATGAATTCTCTTTTTCTGGTGGGTATACCGATAATTCACATGATATTATTAACACCACTCAAATTACCGAAGATGCCACCGCTTACCAGTTTTTGTCAAATAATCGACACGAACATTTAAGTGCAGAATATAACGCCAATTATCGCCGAATCTTTACCAATAAAAATCATTTTCTAGAAGCGGAGGTTCATTTTACTGATAATCGAAATGATTTGAGCGCCAATTATCAAGCAGGAGGCGATTTTAGAGATGACTTTTTGGAATACGATTCTAAAGTCAGCAATTTTTCTTTGGACTATGTACAGCCATTTAGCAATGGAATGGTGATGGAAAATGGTTTATTGTATACCATTAAAGACGTTAGTAATGACCAACAGGTCAATGATTACGATGATACCAATCTGCAAAATCGTTTTGTTTTCGAGGAGAATAGTATTGGTTTATATACCTTGATTAAAAAAGAATGGGAGGATTTAAAAGGGCAATTCGGTTTGCGCTATGAAGGGTTTTGGTCAGAAAGTCAATTTGAAAATACGGAACTAGGAATCAAACGTAATTTTCACAACCTTTTTCCTTCTGCTCATTTCACTTATGGTTTTACAGAAGAAAATAGCGTTAACTTTGGCTATAATCGACGAATTTCTCGACCTAGTTTAAGACAAATTAATCCCTTCTCCAATGCTTCTGACCGCTTTTATAATAGACAAGGGAATCCAAGTATAAATCCAGAATATTCCCATAATCTTGAGGTCAATTTTCTCAATAATTTTAAAAAATGGTCTTTTAGTCCAGGGCTATTTTATCGGTATAAAACCAGTATCATTTTACCCTTCTATTTAACCAATGAAACGGATAATACTATCTTGCGAACCTATACCAATGATGGCAATAGTCATGCTTATGGAACAGAAATAGCGGTTTCTATTTTTCCTTTAAGATTTCTAAAGACCAATATTAATGGTAATTTCTATTGGGAAAAAATCAATACAACCGTTGATAATAATCTGGGTTTTCTCCAATTAAATAATAGTAATTGGACGATTAAAAATCTTTTTAAAATCAATAAAAAATTAAGCTTTGATATTACTTGGATTTATCGAGGAGGGAGTACTCGTCGCTATAGCGAATCCATTCAGACACAGAAATTTGATACTGCCTTGCGTTGGAAAATTTTAAAAGGAAAGGGGAATCTAAACTTTAGAGTGACCGATATTTTTGATACCTATCAATCAGAATCTGTCCTTTTTGGAGCTGGTTTTGAAGAAAATTCACTACGCAAACGAGAATCCAGAATTGGGTATATTTCTTTTAGTTATCAATTCGCTAAAGGCGTTTCTATTAAGAAAAGAAATCGAAAAAAGCGTCGCTTTGAAGGTGGCGCAACGGAGTAATTAAAACTCCTCTTTCAAAGACTCTTGTACCATTTCCAAAATTGCCAAAGCCATAAACATTTTTTCCTCTTTACTTTCCATTGGGCGCAAGAATTGAAAAGCTCTTGGATTGTGTTTGTCCGTTTTGGTGGGGTTTTGCACGCTTGCGACTTCCTTGTCGCCAATTACAATTGGATGCAATTTTAACTCATCATCTCGATTGATTTGAGCCAATAATTTATTTCTACGACCACCATATAAACCACCATTTTCTTTTAAAACACCTGCATACTGCCCATCAATATTCACATCAATGCCTTTCTTTTTAATGCGGTAAGCAAATTCGTTTTGAGAGGTGCGTGCATATAAAATAGCATTTTCTTTAGTGGCAATATATCGCCGATAACTATAAACTATTAATGGCTCATGATAAATAGAAGTAAATATTCCTTTTGCCGTTTTAGTCATGCCTCGCTTTATCTTTTGGTTGACTTGACGCAAGGATAAAAGGCTCATTTCTTCCTTATTCCAAGGTACTAATTGGTCACTCCATTCTTTAATCTCTGTTCGCATTTTTCTAAAATCTGCTAAGATTCGACTTTTGCCCGGTTGGAAATTCGTGAGTAACTGATACAGTAGATAAATCGCCAAAGACGCTACCGAAAAAACGGCGATTAAAGAGAATATGAGAAATATGATTGGTGGCATTTAATTTGTTTGACGGTGGATATGATGAACGAGTGACTTCTATCTACGTTCTTGTATCCAACCTTTTATAAGCTAACTATACCACAATTTTAAGCCTTTGTTTGATAGAAGTGTCAAAAAAATCTACTAATTGTTTGTTTTTTTAGGCAAAAAAGAGGGTTGAGGAAAATCGTAGGGTAATTTTCCATTTTCCTGTATTTTTTTAGGCACCTCCATTGACCCCAAACTTCGATTTCCTAAAAATTGATATTGCCATTAAGCTATCTTTCCCAAAGCATTAATTATTTCCAATTAAGTTAATTTCAAAAATATCACTCAATTCATTCGTTCCATCTGCTAATTTAGTCGTTATTTGATATTCATAAACTTGAACTGCAGGAACATAAAGAAAGACTTTTGACTGTTTGGTACGGAGTGCCGTTAACCATTCCGTAGTAGTACTTAATCGAACTCGAACAAATTAAAAATGAAGGAGCATGGCAAGAGTTGCAATAATTACTCCAAGCCCCCAACAATTTTTTTACAAATCAAAATTTGTCTTTTCAATTAGTAAAATCAATATTATCAAAAAAAAACAATATTCTTCTTAGTTCAAATAAAATTTTATCCTACTTTTACATTCTTATTTTTAATAAGTCTAAATAACAATATAGTAAATTTATGACCGCATTAAATTCATTAGCACCTGGTAAAAGTGCCATTATTCATTCTTTTTCGGACGAAGCTACCGCCTGTAAAATGATGTCAATGGGAATTTTGCCAGGAAGTAAAGTAAAATTGATTAGAAAAGCCCCTTTCGGTGGAGCCATCTATATCAAAGCGGATAATCAACAATTTGCCATAAGAAATAATGAAGCTGAATGCGTAGTGCTGAAATAATACCCTCTGCCACCAAAACTTTAACAATTGCTTTATTAGGAAATCCTAATTGTGGCAAATCTACCGTTTTTAATCAACTGACTGGATTGCGCCAAAAAATCGGCAATTTCCCTGGCGTTACCGTTGATAAAAAATTGGGCCAAGTAAACTTAACCAATGGCAAAGTCGTTACTTTAATTGACTTGCCTGGAACTTATAACCTCTACCCTACTTCACAAGATGAACGAGTGGTGCTAAATATTCTCGCCAATCCTGCCGATGAATATTACCCTGATGCTATTTTATACATTGCCGATGTGACCCAATTAGAAAAGCATTTTTTGCTATTTTCTCAGGTTAGAGATTTGGGTATTCCTATGGTTTTGGCTTTGAACATGTCAGATGCCGCTGCGGAGCAAAATATTCACTATGATACGGGAGCTATAGCAAAAGCATTTAATGTGCCGACCGTTGCGATTAGTGGTCGTTCTGGCGATAACTTTCAACAATTAAAAACTGCTTTAAATCAATTAGTTACGGAGTCATTTACTGCACCTAAATCTTTTTATCAGTTCTCGGATACAGAAAAAGAAATTAGTCAAACCATACAAAAAAAATATCAACTAGACAATCCATTTCAAGCCTTATTATGGGCGCAAAATAGCACTCGATTGACTTTTTTATCGGAAGCAAAAAGAGGGGAGATTAGTCAATTAATTTCAGATAAAAATTTTAACCGTCTAGCCAATCAAGTAAGAGAGGTCATGCAACGTTTCGACCGTTTTACGCCCATGCTCAAAAAGGCGATTCAGCGGACGGAAACAAATAAGATTTCGCATACTGAAAAGATTGATAATGTGGTCACACACCGATTCTGGGGGCCACTTATCTTTTTTGCTTTAATGCTAGTTGTTTTTCAAGCTATTTATGCTTGGTCCAGTTTTCCAATGGATATGATTGAGGCTGGTTTTGCTAGTTTGACGGAGGCAGTAAACAGCGTAATGCCCGATGCTTGGTATACAAGTTTATTAACAGACGGTATTATTGCAGGTTTGGGCGGTATCTTGATATTTATCCCACAAATCGCCATCCTATTTTTGCTCATTAGTATTTTGGAAGAGGTCGGTTATATGGCAAGGGCTGTTTTTATGTTTGATCACCTCATGCAACGCTTTGGGATGAATGGGCGGAGTATTGTCGCCTTAGTTTCTAGCGGCGCTTGTGCGATTCCTGCGGTCATGTCTACTCGAACAATTAGCAATTGGAAAGAACGATTGATTACTATTTTAGTCGCTCCTTTTATTTCTTGTTCTGCCAGGATTCCAGTTTACACCGTTTTGATTGGTTTTGTTGTACCTTCTGCTACTATCTGGGGCGTTTTTAATCAGCAAGGTTTAGCTTTTATGGGCTTATATCTCGTTAGTATTATTGCGGCTTTAGGCTCGGCTTGGGTCTTTAAAAAAATATTAAAAACAGAAGAACGTAGTTTTTTGTTATTAGAATTGCCTGAATATCGTCCACCTGTTTTCAAAAATATCTTATTTACGGTGTACGAAAAGGTAAAAACTTTTGTCATCGAAGCAGGTAAAGTCATTTTTGTTATTTCCATTATTTTATGGGTATTGGCCTCTTATGGTCCTAGTAATAAAATGGAATTGGCGGAAAAAGAGGCCACTACTTTAGCCACTCAAAATAATCTAAACGAGGCTGAAACGGCAGATCTGATTGCTGGCAAACAAATCGAAGCTTCTTATGCTGGACATTTAGGCAAATTTATTGAGCCTGCGATTCGACCATTAGGCTATGATTGGAAAATTGGTATTGCCCTGATTACTTCCTTCGCTGCTAGAGAAGTTTTTATTGGTACGATGGCAACTATTTACAGTATTGGCAGCGCCGATGATGATACAGGAACGATTCGAGATAGAATGGCCAAAGAGGTCAACCCCATAACAGGTAAACCGACTTATAATTTTGCCACTTCTTTATCGCTACTCGTTTTCTATATTTTTGCGATGATGTGTATGAGTACTCTGGCAGTCGTCAAACGAGAAACAGGCGGCTGGAAATGGCCGATTATTCAGTTTTTATTTATGACTGGTTTGGCTTATTTGGGGGCTTTTGTGGTTTATCAGATTTTTTCTTAAAACGCATACCCCAAATGCAAACTAAAATTAGCTCGTTTTTGCTCCGTATTATATTCCGCAGTAAATCGACCTGGACCTAAAGGCGTAATAAAGCCCAATTCACCACCAATGCCAATCATCTTATCAGTAATTGCTTCACTTATAATGGTCTCTTCGTCGATAACTTGCAAAAAGGACTTGGCTTTAAATTGACCATAATTAAAAATGGCAGAAGCATAAATATTCGGCTTAGGCTGTAGCCGTAATTTAACACCAGAAAAGGCATAAGAGGTTACTGCCAATTCCGCATAATCTAAACCAATAAATTCAACGTGGGTTAATTCACCTGGAACAGCACGACCTAAATAAAATAGATTCAGATAATTATCTTGTTCAAAATCAATCCAACCCGCATCATTATACCATTCAATCGAAAATTGGGAGCTAACAGGAAAGACCTTTCTAAATTGAAAACGAGCAAACTTATTGAAGTCTCCTAATTCGGTCTTATTGTTAATTATACTTTCTTTTAAACTACCTGCAAAAGCAAATTTACCATCTAATGATAAATAAGAACCCTTCGTAGGAAATAAGACCCTATCTTGATTATCTCTTAAAAATCCAATAGTCGCAATTGCTTGGTTCAAGGCTAAATCTTTGGTGTCTCCTTCAAATAATTTTAGTCGTTGTGTATACCGTTCTACCCCAATACCTCCACTTAATTTGGAGTGCTGACCAAAAGTTGTAAACACCTCCATATTGGTACTATAATGGGTCATTTTGAAAGATTCATCCAAATCTCCATCTTCATCATAATAAAAAGCTGGATAATGATTGAGTTTTAGTTTTACATCTAATCCCAAATTAGCTTTGGAGTTAGAGTGGACTAAATATTCTGCCAATAATAATGGATGTTCGGATAATTTGAAATCCGCACTTAGTTTTACCGCCCGCAATCCCTTACTTCGATAAGTGCCATTCAATAGTAATGCTGCTTTTAAATCGCTGTCATAATTCGCACTAAGCTGCATGTATTTACCGCTTTCCAGATTGGCATCAATGTCCAATTCATAAACCCCTTCCTCGCCCTCAATGACTTCATAGTAAGCATCTTTGATATAATTGCTACCAAATAAAACCTTAATCCGTTCTTCTACTTTTTGTACAGAAAATCCTTTTTTGGTTTGGGTATTCGCAATTTTATCTGATAATTGACGGCTTGCTTCCGAAGTCCCTTTGACATAAATATTGTCAATATTATAAGATTCTGGAATGGTAATCCCTCTAGGGCTTAGCACTTCTTGTCGATTATTGGCTAATAGTGCTAAAATTTCAGGTAATTTTGCTCTCGCTGCTGCTTCGCCTCTTGCCATCAAGGTATCATTATTATCAAAATCTAAAGCGCCAAATTCATCAATTTCTGGATGGATAAAAATATCTGCTAATTTCTTAGATTCTTCTACAGATGTAGCTAGTCGGTAACTACCCGATTGTTCTAAGACCGTAACAAAAGAAGACAATTCATCCTTTTTGTATAAAGGGCTCGTTACATCAATGGCAATCACAATATCTGCGCCCATTTCAATCACTTCTTGCACAGGTAAATTACGAACAATACCGCCATCTACGAGTAATTTTCCGTCAATTTCGATGGGTTCAAATACAGAAGGAATCGACATACTAGCTCGAATAGATTTTGCTAACGACCCTTTGCCTAAAACCACAGGCTCGCCTGTTTCAAAATCAGCAGCCACACAACGGAAAGGAATATCAAAATCATCAAAATTGTCTATTCCGTGGGCAGGCAAAGTTAGTTGAGACAATAACAAACCTACTTTTTGACCTTGCACAAAACCACCAGGTAATTTGATGGCACCATTCTCAATATTTAACTTGAGCTGGTATCTATCCGAAATTAAGCGTTCGCCAATCGGTAAATCTGTTCGATTGAGTTCATCATTAAAATAATAATTCCAATCTACTTCATTGGATAGTTTTTCTAAATCTTCGACAGAATACCCGATAGCGTATAAGCCACCAACGATACTACCAATACTCGTTCCAGTAATATAGTCAGGTCGAATACCCGCTTCTTCTAAGACTCTTAGTACACCAATTTCTGCGATGCCTTTTGCACCACCGCCACCAAAAGCATAACCAATTTTAGGGCGTTTTGCCTGACTAAATAAAAGCGTTGGTAATAATAGCCCTAATAAGATAAGTTGTGCAGTAAAAATTTTTCTCATTTTATAATTCAATTTAGGCTTGCTTGGACAAGTTTTTAACCAAGGAGTTGTTGATAAATTTCAAATTCAACCTCAGCTTCAAATCTTCCCACCTAGGTGGTTGAAAATTGAAAATTTGAAATTGAAAATTGAAAATTAAATTTTACTTAGTAATTTATGCGCACGAAAATAGGCATTCTCGCTAGGCACGGCAATAAAACACCGCACTTTTGGTGAACATTTAATGGAAAAACGATAAATTTTAAACAAAGGCTGCCATATATCAATTGTATTACCGCATCAAATTTTACCTTTGCAGCCTATAAAAATTTTGAAACGAATAGAAATTATGATTTTTGAATAAAACTATAATTTCAATACACCTAACTAAATCTATATTTTAAATCGATGATAGCTATGAAGAAACTCGGCTTGTTTTTATTAATGATTAATTTCTTGCTAACGAATGCCTGTAACAATACCGTACAAAAATCTGCACGAGTGATGCCAGAAGGGCAAACACCTAAAAATATTATCCTGCTAATTGGAGATGGCATGGGCTTAGCTCAAGTTTCGACTAGCTTTTATTTTAATGATGAAAAATCTAATTTTCTTCGTTTTAAGGAAATAGGGCTACATCAAAATACACCGATAGGCGCTAAAATTACGGATTCGGCAGCAGGCGCAACTGCATTTTCTGCGGGCGTCAAATCTTATAATGGTGCCATTGGGGTAGATCAAGATACGCAAGCAGTAGAGACTATTTTAGAAATTTTATCCCAAAAGGGTTTAAGTACAGGAGTCGTGTCTACTTCTTCTATTACCCATGCAACGCCTGCTTCTTTTTATGCGCATGTTCGGTCAAGAAGAATGCAGGAACAAATTGCACGAGAATTAATGGATTCGGATGTAGATTTTTTTGCTGGCGGAGGTATTAAGTTTTTTAATAAACGAAAAGACGGCGAAGATTTAATTAAAGGCTTAGAATTGAAAGGCTTTACGGTAGATACTGCTAAATTAGCTAAAAGAGGGATGTCCATTAACAATAAATATGCTTTCTTGTTAGGTCAAGATTATATGCCTAAAATGGAAGACGGACGAGGAGATTTCTTACCAAAGGCAACTAACTTAGCTTTAGATTATTTATCGCAAGATCCTAAAGGTTTTTTCTTGATGGTCGAAGGTTCTCAAATAGATTGGGGCGGTCATGCAAATGATGCGAATTACATCATCGAAGAAATGAAAGATTTTGATAAAACAATTGGAGAAGCCTTAGATTTTGCAAAAAAAGATGGCAATACCTTAGTCGTTGTTACCGCTGACCACGAAACGGGCGGATTTGCTTTATCTTCTGCCAAAGTTCGGAAACAAGATGATTATCGAGGTTTAGCGCCTACTTTTTCTACGGGTGGACATACGGCAGCTTTGATTCCTGTTTTTGCTTATGGACCAGGGTCAGAACGATTTAAAGGGATTTATCAGAATCAGGAGATTTTTGGGAAGATGTTGGCTGGGGATGGTGCGGCTAATTAATTAGACAGGTTTTTATTTTATTTAGACGCTCCAAGGTCTGAAAGATACTTGGAGTTAGGCTGTTCAGAATATGGGATAAAGTTCCCCGACCTTTTTTGTCCGATGAATCTAGTCTCCAGACTAGGAATATCGAAGCAAAAACTACTGGGTAAAAAAAATCCTATATCTCTGTAATTCTGAACAGCCTAACTTGGAGCTCTACCCATCAATACTGAAGTCAAATGGATGCTAAAAATGAGAAAAAAGACTTTGCCAAATGGGATACACTTATATTTTCTACGGCTGCCCAAATTCCATTTTGGAAAGAATAAACTCATCAGTAACACTTCTGACCGAAAACTATCATTTTTCAAAACCTTCGGCTTTTATTTTTGTGTTAAAAAATCATGATATTAATTCCGCAACGCCTTTTTGACAATCCACAAGTAACAACCATTTTAAGAGATGGCAATGTTTGTATTGTAGCCAAAGAATTGACTCAACCCGTTTTGCAAAAAGAGGGCTATATTTCCAATCATGTAATTTCTATTTGTTTGACTGGACAGCAGCGGATAGAAACTTATGACCACGAAATTTTCACCATCAAAGCAGGCGAGGTTTTATTCATTCCTAGAGGCATGTATCACATCACGGATTTATTACCAAAAGGAGGCACTTTTAAAAGTTTATTATTCTATTTTGATGATGCCATTATTCAGGAGTTTTTATCTACAACAAGGGTGGCAGAAGTATCCAGAGAAGCCGTTCCAAATCACCTGAAATTTGGTGTGGTACCGATGTTAGAAATGTTTGCAGAGTCGTTGATTCATATCTATCAAAACAATCAACTGCGCCACAAAAATTTACTAAATGTAAAAATTTTAGAATTGCTGTATCTATTGAATACGCTTGCCGAAGAACAACAATTTGCCAGTTTTCTTTTCAGATTGACCTTGCCACAAAAACGGAACATCAAAGCCTTCATGGAAACCAATTTTGATAAACCCTTAAAAGTAGAAGATTATGCCTATTTAACGGGTAGAAGCTTAAGTACTTTTCGACGGGATTTTAAAGCGTATTATGACCTCACACCGCAAAAATGGTTGAAAGAAAAACGCTTAGATAAAGCGGTTAATTTACTAGCTAAAAAAGAAATGAGTGTGACCCAATTAGCTTATGAGGTTGGTTACGAGAATATCTCCTATTTTATCAAAGAATTTAAGCAGAAAGTCGGGCAATCTCCCAAGCAATATATCTTGACACAGTATCGAAATAACTTACCGAATTAAGCTCAATTACTCTAATTTAATCTTTATTTTCTTGTACCTTTTCTGTACGCAAAAGTGCGATTTCTGGCGCTTTACAACTAGTTTTAATTGGTCGATAAAGTGATTTTTGTAGAATCAAAATTTTCACTAAGTAATGTTGAAAAAAATAAAAGGAATAATTAAAATCCGTGGGGTTAATAAATTCGTGGGGAATCAACTACAAATTATCCAACTTATTTTATCCGTTAACAAAACAGAAAGAACATGAAAGTAACATTCATCGGTTTAGGTATTATGGGCAGTAGAATGGCCGCTAATTTATTGAAAAACGGCGTAGAGTTAACCGTCTATAATCGGTCGAAAGAAGTGGTAGAATATCTCGTTAGACAAGGAGCAAAAGCGGCTAATTCTGCCAACGAAGCCGTAGCAGAAGCTGATATAGTTTTCAGTATGCTATCGACTCCCGAAGTTGTGGATACCCTATTTATGGGACCAGACGGTGTTTTATCCAATATGAAAAAGGGAGCGATTTGGGCAGATTGTACAACGGTAAATCCTTCTTTTAGCCTCAAAGCAGCAGCAAAAGCGGTAAATGCAGGTATTCAATTTTTGGATGCTCCAGTAGCAGGTACTAAACCACACGCAGGGGATGCCGAATTAGTCTTTTTTATAGGGGCAGAAAAACCGCTACTAGCAGTAGTTCAACCTTATCTTGAAATGATGGGAAAAAAGATAATTCTAATTGGGGAAACTGGCAAAGGGGCTTCTTTCAAAATGCTAGTCAATATCATGCTGGCGCAATCAATGATTATCTTTTCCGAATCAATTTTGCTGGGTGAGAAAATGGGTATTGATAAGGAATTTTTATTGAATATTATTCCTAATTTAGTGGTCGCTGCACCTTTTACCAAATCTAAAGCAAGAATGATTGAAATGGATGATTACGATTTGCAATTTCCTTTGGAATGGATGTATAAAGATTTGCATTTGGCAGCCCTTACTGCTTACGAACATAACCAACCTTTGTACTTAGCGAATGTCGCCAAAGAATTATTTGCGGAAGCAACTAAAAGTGGGATGGGGCGCTTGGATTTTGCGGCGATTCATCGGTATTTGGAGAAGAAATAACCGTATAAATTAGCCTGTTCGACAACTATCATCGAACAGGCTGAATGGAAATAGGTATAAGGAAAATATATGTATCTCGTATCGGTGAATTTATTCAACGGGTAAAGATAAAATTAGTAGCCTATGAGAATCTCCTTTTTTTGCTATTTCTGACCTCAGAGAGGTCGAAGGTTTTTAGAAGATTTGCTACAAAAGTGCTTCTTCTCTAACCTTTTCTAAAGACTTTTGACCTCTCTGAGGTCATTCGATAGTGAAATTCTTAAACTATTAATTTTATCTGTACCCGTCGAATTCATTCGCCACGATAATATTTTTGATTTTGTAGGTTTCTGAAGGAATATTCGTTTGGCAAAGTTGGTAAGAATTAAACAAGGAAATTTGTCTAAAAAGGTCAAATAGATGGAGAAAAAGGTCAAATGGCTTTTGTCTAGAGGGAGGTAGCTGATTTTTTAGATTTTGAAATCTTATTTTTGCAAAAAAATGATGATGGAAAATACACTTTACGACCAACTAGGCGAAGAAAATCTAGCACAATTAGTCCATAAATTCTACGAACTGGTAGTAGAAAACCCAATTTTAAGTCCACTTTTTAATACAGATATGGAATTAGTGATAGCCAAGCAAACAGCTTTTCTAACCCAATTTTTAGGTGGACCACAAAAATACAATCAAACTTATGGGCGACCGATGATGCGGGCTAGACATTTGCCGCATAAAATCACAAAAGAAGCAGCTATGGAATGGTTACGTTGTATGAATTTAGCAATTAGGACGCTAGATATTACAGATGATTTTAAGCTTACTTTATTCAATTGCTTTCCTCGCTTAGCAACACACATGGTGAATAGTTAGAGGCAATTTTCAATGTTCAATTTAAAATTTTCAATTTTCAAAAAGCGTAGGGTAGTATACTTCGATACTATTTGTTTTTAGCGTCAATTATAATATAGATAGAAATCCGTTGTCCTTTAATTATCTGTTGTACAATTTTTACAACAGATTTTAAATCCTTCAAGGTAAATTATCAAAAATCATATTATCTATTTTCTTCTGATTCTCTATTAAAGGTTCATCGTTTATCATTCATCGTTCATCATTTTTTTAATAGCTACTCAATTTCTCTTTAAAAAACCGCCCTTGCCGAGAAGGCGTAAACTCCCAATCTAAAAATAGCATGGGCGACCATTGAGGGTCAAATACCCAAACGACATAGGAAATATCCTTTGCATCACAATAATCGGTAATCGCTGTTCCATAAGATTCGTCGCTAATTACGGGGATATGTGCGCCCTTAGCTTCGGGTTCACAAAAACCAACTTCGGTTAAAAACAAGGGGTAATTTGCCTTCATAAATCCCCAATCAGCTGTCCATTTATCGACCCAAGGTTTATCTCTTTTTTGTGGGTAAGGATGACTGATATAGCCAATTCCTTCCGCATTAATGGGTTGTTTTTTAGCATCCGTTAAATCATACGCCCAATTGAATCCAGCTACTAAAGGCACACCTTTTCCGCCTTTTTTGCGGATGGTTAGAATAACGGCTTCCATCATCTCTTTCCATTGTGCCCAAGTACATTCCCCTAATTTACCGCCTTGTAAAGTTGGTTCATTAAAGAGTTCATAGAAAGCGACGGTAGGGTTGTCTCCGTATTGTTTGGCTATAGTCGTCCAAAATTTTAAAGTTTGATTTAGGTCGGTTTGATACATGGGGGCTTGGTATTTCTCCGTTCTCAAATTACCGATACTATGCCAATCAATAATGACATACATTTCCAATTCTGTTGCCCATTTGATGCCATCATCTAATAGTTTTAGATAATCTTTTTTACCTCTTTTTACCCAAGCAGTGGGGTGTATAGGAAAGCGGACGACTGTTGCTCCCCAATTTTTCATTTCCTGAAAATAGCGTTTATTCCATTGCCCTTCATTAACTAATTTATCGGGGTCACTAGTATTCAAACCACGAAAAACAACCGTTTTACCAGCGGCATCCACAAATTGATTGCCTTTGACTAGTATTCTGCTTAGTGGCGCATTATTTTGTGCGTAACTAGTACTGATAACTAAGCCTAATAGGATAATACTATAAAAGGAAACCCGAATTAGAAAGGTAGGTATTTGAAGGTTTCTCATAGTTTTGATTATTATTATCCGTGGAAGTTATCCGTGGAGAAAATAAATTTTTTACGCCCACGGATAACCTCTACGGATATTAGTTGTTTTGTTTTTCTTCTACTATTAGATTATCTAATCAGCGTCAAAAAAACAAAGTAGATTACTCCGACAAGACATTATCATAAACCTGCACCCGTTCCCATAAATGATTAAAATCTTCCACAAATTTTAGGTGAATCGGTTCGGTCTGATAAGCATCTTGCTCCTCTTTACTGCTAAAGTGACAAATCCAAGCATAATCATAACTATTGTCCACGACGTCTCTTGGCGTACCTGCTGGAGGACCATAAAATACTTTATAAATCTGTGGGCATTCTTTTAATTTGCCCATACCATTTTTGACAAATTCTGCCTTTTGTTCAGCGGTAACTTCTTCTTTCATCCAGAAAAAAACGGTGTGGATAAAGGCAGTTTCATCTTTCGCAGGGGCAGCCAAGGCTTTTTCGGCTGCTGCTAATTTTTCTTTTAAACTAGTAAGTTCGTTTTGCATAGTTGTATCGACTTGATTGCAAGCAGTTAATAAAAGGAGTACTAAAGGTAGTAAATATTTCATATAAAAAATTGGGTCGTAAACCGACAATTAAAAATATAAAGGTAATATACCAAAAGGAAAAACCCCTATAATGTCGGCTGAAAAATGAGGAAACCAACAAGGGATAACCGACAAGTATTGGAACTAATTTACAATAGGATACAATAATTAAGCACCTCCTGCTTATATTTGTAGGGAATCCTGTGGTAAAGGCAGACTAATCACCATCTACTGCCAGCCGTTAATTGAATTATTTTACACCTAATTGTTTCTTATGAAAAAAATATCCTATACACTTTTTTATTGCTTTTTGGCTATCGGATTGACCGCTCAAATTAATAGTGATTTAGCCAATTTAACGGCTACTTTATTAGGCGATACGCCCATAGAAGAGGACTTGCAAGAATTATGTGACCAATACGGTGGTCGAGTAACAGGCACAGAAGCGAATGCGAAAGCAGTAGATTGGGGCTTGCGTAAATTTATTGATGCAGGGGTCGCTGCGCAAAAAGAATCTTTTAAAATTGCTTCCCTTTGGGTAGAAAACTCGACGATTGCGGAAGTATCAGGAACGACTAATTTTACCCCAAAAGTAGTCGCTAAATATTTTTCTAAATCAACGCCTAAAGATGGGATTACCGCTCCGATTATTGATGTGGGGTATGGCACTCCCGAAGACTTTGCCAAAGCTGGAGATGCCGTTAAAGGTAGTTTTGTCTTGGTAGAAAACGATTTATGCTTAGATGTCGATGGTCTCTTTACAGAATATGCGAATGCAGCTAAAGCGGATGCCCTAGCGGCTAAAGCAGGAGCAATTGGCATTATTAATATGGCTTCCAGGCCAAAAAAATTACTCTATCGTTTTATTGCTTCAGATGGCTATGACCACGGATTGATTAATTTAGTAATGGGTAGAGAAGATGCCAAACGTTGTCAAAGAATACTAAGAGCGGATGGGAAACTCGATTTTTCAGCAACCTTAGATGTGGCTTATTCGGGCGAACAAACCAGCCATAATGTAATTGCGGAAATCAAAGGCTACGAAAAGCCAGATGAGGTGGTCATCATTGGCGCTCACTTAGATTCTTGGGGCTTAGGAACAGGCGCAAACGATAACGGTTGTAATGTAGCGATGATGATAGACATTGCTCGACAAATGGTCAAAATGGGCGTGAAGCCTAGACGAACCATTCGATTTGCCCTTTGGAATGGAGAAGAACAAGGCTACTTTGGTTCACAAGCTTATACGCAATTACACCAAGGAGAATTAGACCAGCACATTATGAAAATGTCCGTCGATATTGGAAGTGGCGCTATCATTGGCTTTTTTACCAATGGCCGCCCAGAGTTGGCAAAAGTAACCAAAGAAGTCATGAAACCTATAGCTGGTTTAGGCGCTAATTCGGTGTTAGATATTCCAATCGTTGGGACCGATAATTTTGATTTTATGTTAGAAGGCGTCGGTAATTTGGTCGCTAGTCACAAGCCGTTTAATTATGGACAAAATTATCATGCTGCATCGGATACTTATGATAAAGTGGATTTAGAACAGTTGAAAAGAAATTCAGCAATTGTTGCAGCCGTTGCTCTGGGTTATGCGAATTTGCCTGATTGGAAAGTTAATTGGCAGCGACAATCCAGAGCGGAAATCGCTACAGAAATTGTGGAAAAACATAATTTAGAGTTTTCTATGCGGATGTTTGGTGTTTGGAAATCTTGGGTAGATGGAAGTCGTGGTCGGAAAGAATAAGTATAAAGTTTTCGTAGTTTTTGAGCCAGCGACAAAAAATCATTAAACCACCCCTATCAAAAACCAAAAAATGGATACTTTCCAACAAGTCCTTGCCTTACAGACCAAAGTCCACGACCAAGTCAATCGACAAAATTTGCGATTGGCAACAGAGACCCAATTAGATGCTTTAAAACTAGCACAAGGTTTAGATAATCCTAAATTAATGGCGTTGCTCTACCAAAATTTAGGGCAAATTTTAGAACAAAAGGGCGATATTCAAAAAACGGTTTATGCCTATGAGGCTGCCTTTAAAGCTTTGAATGAGGAAGACCACCAATTAGAAATGACCAGTCGCCGACTCCGACAAGCCACTAAATCTTTCCAACGAGCCACCAAAATAGAAATTCCTGATGTCTATAGTCCTGCTGTGGCGGAATCATTGGAATTGGCATTAAAAGCAGATAATTTAAACATCAATATCCTTATCCATATTGGGAATAGTTATTTTGCCCAACCGCAATTATTACCCGCTTTAAATGCTTATGAGCAAGTACTAGCCCAAGTTAATATCGAAAAATACCCATTGCTGAAAGCGCAAACCTTAATTAAAATTGGGGAGATTTTTAGGCAGCAAAAAAAGCCTGCTTTAGCACAAGAAAAAATAAAGATTGCTTTAGCAATTTTTGAAAAACACGGAACAACGGAAGACGAACGATTTGCCATTGCCCTTCAAGCTAGACTACATTTTCAATCGCAAGAAATAGACCAAGCCATTCCAGCTTACCAAAAAACAGTTGCCTTATTTGAAGCATTAGAAGACTATAAAAATGCAGGAAAAATATTGGCACAAATGGGGCAGTTATACTTAGGTATCGAAGATTTTTCTTTAGCAAAATCTAGTTATGAACAAGCGCTAAAATATGCAGAAACAACTAATGCCAAAGATTTAGAATGGCATTTATTTTGGGGTTTGGGCTGTTGTTATTGGGAAGCGAAAAATTGGGGACAAGCTGCTATTTATTTTGAAAAAAGTAAAACAAAAATACTCGCTAGACAAAATAAACTCTATACAGATGAAGGCAAAGTCGCTTTTTTAGATAGCGTCCAAGATGTCTTTAATCGCCTTATAGAAACGTATTTAAACATAGGGACAAAAGAAGCCATCCAAAAAGCGTTTGACATTACAGAAACGGCTAAAGGACAGTCGTTATCTGATTTAATGCAAGGAAGAGATAGACGACGGGCGCAACGAAAAACCACGACGCTTAGAGATATGCCATCCATTTTCCCTGGGGCGAATAATCCGATGCAGCAAATGAGTTCGAGTGTGCCCGTTATGCCTCCGATTACTCCCGACTCAGAAGACGATGACTTTAATCGAATTATTACCGCTTTTGAAGAAGACGAACCACAGGCTATTATGCAGCAAGCAGCTAGTGAAATGGCATCTCCGAATGCAATACCCGATTTTTCTTTTCATACCGTTGCCGATACAATTGAACCGAATAAAAAACTACCTATCAGAACTATCTCTAAAAGGTGTTTTTTATCGTTTTATAGTTTAGCAGATAAATTATTGATTTGGTTAAAAAAGCCAAATGGGGAATTAGTCTTTCATCAATGGAAAATCTCTAAATCTCAATTAATTGCTAAAATAGAAGCGTTCCGAGCAGCAATGATGCAGGATGCGCAAAGTAGAGGATTGACAATGGTACGAGGTGTCGAAAAGGTAGGAGTCGATTCCGAACGAGCAGTTGTGACTAGAGCGATGGTTAATCAAGACATCGACTTTGACGAGTTATCTCAAGAATTATATCAACAATTATGGCAACCCTTTCAAGCTTATTTATCGGAAGAAAAAGCGACGGTCGTAGTCATTCCTCATGAGGCACTTTGGTTGTTTCCTTTCGCTGCTTTAAAAACCGAAGCGGAAAAATATATCGGTACGCAACACACTTTATTATATAGCCCTTCTATGAAAGCGCTTACCCAAATAGATGGTGAAATCCCATATAGCAGTATCCAAGATGCCAAAGCTTTAATTGTCGGAAATCCCATCATGAGTCAGGCAGATAAACGATATCGTTTTAGCGAACTAAAAGGAGCAGAGACAGAAGCCATTGCTTTGAGTCAATTGTTCCGAACGCAACCTTTATTACAAGCCAAAGCGACCCAACAAGCAGTCGAAGATGGTGCAACGAATGCTAATATACTACACTTAGCAACGCATGGAATGGCGGACGAAGCAAACCCTTTAGATTCTTTCGTGGTCTTGGCAGACCTTTTTAAAGCGGATGGTTCTTTGGAAAAAGACGGCATACTAAAAGCAAGAGAAATTATGCATTGGTCTGTGCCTGCTGAATTGGTCAATTTAAGTGCTTGTCAGACGGCTTTAGGCAAAGTTTCAGGGGAAGGAATTATTGGTCTAAGTCGAGCTTTTTTAGTAGCGGGTAGCCGAAGTGTTTTAGTGAGTTTATGGAATATTAGTGATACCGCAACCGCCGCTTTTATGCAACAATTTTATCAGTATTATTTAGCGTCGGGTAATAAAGGATTGGCTTTACAGCAAGCGATGGAAGCTATGCAAGGTCAGTCGGATTATGCGCATGCAGTTTATTGGTCAGGGTTTACTCTAGTAGGGTCAGATGATTGATTAATCAGCAACTAATGATACTTTTGTCTTACTCCTTATCAACAAGAAAAGACTGCACCGCTTCCCAACTCAAAGTAGCACAAGTCAACCGCCCAGGAAAATCCTTAGCCGCAGCAAAAGCTTCAAATTCTTCTAGTTCATTTTTAGCAGTCACATCAGGCGAAACAACTTGCTGAAACTCCCCACAAAGCGCGAGTGCCTGTTTCATTGTTTTGCCCTCTAAATTTTTAGCTAAAACAGAAGTCGAAGCTTTAGAAATCGCACAACCATATCCATGAAAATGAATGCTTTCAATGATACCTTCCTTTACTTCTAAGAATAGTTTAAACCGGTCTCCACATAAGGGATTATACGCCTCTAATTGATGTGTAGCTGCTTCCTTTTTTTCGTAATGAAAAGGGGCTTTATTATGTTTTAAAATAACGGTTTTATAGAGTTGTTTTAGACGGTCGTTCATAAATTTAAGCGATTAATAGGCCAATGATAGTTACTCCAGACATAAAAATAGCTAGGATGATGGTATAAATAAGAAGGAGTAAAAAGAAATAAACTATTGTCTTTAACCAGTTCAATCCATAGAATTGTTTCATGGCTATGGCAATATAAACCAATACGCCAAGGAATACTACCTCAAAGATACTGCTGCCAATGACTAGTTCAAATATAACATCAATGGATAAAAATAAAAAGACAATAGCATGAAGATAAATAGAAAAAATTAAATGCTCCATATAGAACGGATAAATGGAAGCAAAGAACAAATAAAGTAGCCATCCAAATAAGGGCATTAATAAAAACATGCTAGTTGAAAAGAGGGAGATTAGTTGTTCGAAAAATGGATTGATACCTCCTGTAATCATCTTTACGCCTTGTTTGAGCATCATACGATTATAAAAGGTCGTAGGAATTTGCTTTATTTGTAAGACAGAATCTATTTGTATATCAGAATAATCAGGAATAGCCGAGAATTCTGGTTTACTTACATCAATTCTTCGAAATCCAATACTCATCGCAAAGGTATCTTGAGTAGCTATCATTTCTTGAATTGCAATATCTGTGGCGGTGCTAGTTTGTTGATTATTCAAACTTAATAACAAGAAATAAAAGACACTACAAAATAAATAGAACTGAATTGGCGCGACATACTTTTTCCGTTTGCCTTGATTAAATTCTTTAGCTAAATGCCCAACTTTAAAAAAAGCAGTTTTAAAAGTTACCCAAAGTCGTTCATCTACATTAAAGACAGAATTAAAAAACTCTGTGGCAAAAGACCGCCAAGTATCTTTAGTTGCATGATTTTTTTGTCCGCAATTAGGGCAAAAATTTTCTTTGCTAGCTAATTCTTGTTGACAATTTAAACATTGCGTTAGTTTTTGCATAGCAATCATTTTTTTACCCAAAAAAAGCCTGAATCCCTTTCACTTCTGCCACTAAAAAATCAATCTCTGCTCGATTATTATAAATAGAAAAAGAAGCCCTACACGTAGCAGGAATACCGTAAAAATCCATCAATGGTTGCGTACAATGATGCCCTGCCCGAATGGCAATATTTGCTTCGCCTAAAAAAGTAGCGACATCATGAGGATGGGCATTTTTTAGAATAAAAGAGACGATGCCTGTTTTGTTTTGGGCGTTGCCGATGATTTCTAAATCATTAATCATTAATAATTTTTCTCTAGCATAATTACCCAACTCTTTGACATAAGTAGCAATGGCTTTTTTATCAAATTGGTTTATAAAATCAATTGCGTACCCTAAACCAATAACGCCTGCAATGTTCGTCGTTCCCGCTTCAAATTTTTGAGGGGCTGGGGCAAAAGTTGCATCTTGGTAAGTAACGGTTCTAATCATATCGCCACCAAATTGATAAGGGGATATAGCTTCTAAATGAGCGGCTTTTCCATATAAAACACCAATTCCAGTTGGTCCAAAAAGTTTATGTCCAGAAAAGGTAAAAAAGTCGCAATCCAAAGTAGTCACATCAATAGGATAATGTGCCGTACTTTGTGCGCCATCGACTAGAATAGGAATATTTTTTTGATGGGCTAACTCAATCATTTCTGCTATTGGATTAATCGTTGCTAAAGTATTAGAAATATGCACAATCGCTACCATTTTAGTTTTAGCAGAAAGTATTGTTTGATAAGCAACTATATCCAAATTTCCTGCTTTATCAATGGGGATTATTCGTAAATTCGCCCCTTTAGCTTTGCAGGCCATTTGCCACGGCAATAAATTAGCATGATGTTCCATCGCGGAAACTAAAACTTCATCGCCTTGTTCTAATCGAGGTAATAAAAAAGAATGGGCAACTAAATTGATCGCAGCGGTAGTTCCTGAGGTATACACAATTTCTGACCGATTTTTTGCTCCAATAAAATCCGCCACCTTTTGCCGAACACTTTCGTATTTTTGCGTAGCTTTCGCCGCTAAATCATAAATGCCTCGGTGAATATTGGCATTTTCTTTTTGGTAAAAATTAGTAATGCCGTCAATCACGACTTGCGGCTTTTGAGTAGTGGCAGCACTATCTAAATACACCAAAGTTGGATGGTGCTGAAAAATTGGAAATTGTTGCCGAAAGGTTGGTGTACCGAACATCTTTTTTAGTGATGAGTTATTAGTGATAAGTGATGAGTAAAATCAGCGTCGCCAGCAAGTTAAGCAATTTGAATATTATATTAAAAATAGAATGTTGGTAACTTTGGTCCAGACTGTTAGTAACTGCTCAACTAACTGATAATTAACATTTTAAAATGTTGGTAAAATAGTGAATTAGTTAATAATTAATTAACATACGTTATTATTTAAATTTGAATTATTGGGTTAATCCAAAATAAAATTTGATAAAAATAAAGTTATAAAAAATATATATGATTACAGTAAAAGAGGCTTTAGACATAATAAATAAACAGCAGAAAGACTTTGGAACGGAACTCATTCCAATAGCGGAATCCATTGGTCGAATCCTAAAAGAAGACTTATCTACCGACCGTCAACTGCCACCTTATGATAGAGTAACCATGGATGGAATTGCCATTCAATATGCGCATTTTGCGAATGGTCAACGTGCTTTTCCAGTTGCAGGTGTTGCACCCGCAGGTGCAGCACAGTTGACCTTAGAAAAAGATGGACATTGTTTGGAAGTCATGACGGGGTCGATTATGCCAAATAAAGTAGACACGGTTATTCGGTATGAAGATGTAGTGATTGAAAATGATGTAGCGACTATTCAAGTAGCTACCCTAAAAGAAGGGCAAAATATTCATTGGAAAGGAAGCGACCGCCAAAAAGATACTTTAGTCGTACCTTATGGAACGGTCATTTCTCCTGCGGAAGTTGGGGTGGCCGCAACGGTTGGAAAAACGCATCTAAAAGTTGCACGTTTACCAACGGCTATTATTATTTCTACTGGAGATGAATTGGTAGAAATCGAAGAAACTCCTTTACCGCATCAAATCAGAAAGTCAAATGTGCACCGTTTGCGAGCGACTTTAGCCAAATATAAAATAATAGCGGATCGCCATCATTTGGATGATGATATGGAACTGATAAAAAAGGATTTGGCGGAAATTATTAATAAATATGAAGTCGTCATTTTAAGTGGTGGGGTATCTAAAGGAAAATTCGATTTTTTACCCGAAGCATTAGCCGCTTTAGGCGTCGAAAAATTATTTCATAAAATCAAACAACGACCAGGCAAACCATTTTGGTTTGGCAAAGCGCCTAATGGTACTTTAGTTTTTGCCTTGCCTGGTAATCCAGTTTCTTCTTTTTTATGTACGCAACGCTATTTTGTTACTTGGTTGACGACTAGTTTAGGTTTATCTAAGGAGACTATTCCTCATGGTATTTTAACTAGAGCGACCACTTTTAAACCTGACTTGACTTATTTCCTACAAGTCAAAGTGAGCTATAATAAAAAAGGGCAGATTTTAGCGACCCCTGTAGATGGCAATGGCTCAGGTGATTTGGCGAATTTGGTGGATGCAGATGCTTTTTTACAGTTGCCTAGAGGTAAGGATTTATTTGAGAAAGGGGAAGTTTTTCCCTTATTATTCTATCGTTGAATTTAAAACTAGAAAAGAGATTCGATAATAGAGGCTTGTACAATTGGTCTCTCTACTCTTAAAAAACGCCTGCCCCGACCGATAGCACAAAACCACTATTTACAAATGGATTAAAGCCCACATTTTTCCAACCCAATCGAACACCCCCAAGCATCCATACACAGGTAGAATTGAAAAAAGGCTGCCTCAAAATTAAGGCAACCTTTTTATAGTGTCATAGTGAAGAGGGCAACCTTGCAATGAGAAAAAATCGTTTATTGAGAGAATCTTGCAAAAATGCAAATCATAATAAATCTAATGTTTCTATAAAATCTTTTCTAAAATTTCGACTTATGGTATATTGATGATTAGAGATAGCTATTTGGTTAACTGTTAAATTGACGTGGTCAATTCTACTAACGGGTAATAGGGTAGATTTATTGACTTGAATAAATCCTTGTTCCTTGAGTTTATCCTTCATTTTGGTTAAAGAAGATCGTTGAACATATTCTTGGTTATTTGTCTTAACGGTACAATAATTACCTTCGGATTCTATGGCGTAAATATCTGATAGCAGTACCTTATCAATAGTCGTCCCGGTCTTAATAAAAATGAATTTGTTGTTGGTCATGTGTTATTACAATCTGTATTGAGAGAATGCCACAAATTTATAGCAGAACCAATAAACAAGCTTGCACTCCTGTAACGAATGTTTGCAATCTCGTAACAAATAGGTCAAAAAACGACTATTTACTGCCTATTCATGTATTTGACAGGTACTTTTTCGGTTAACCAGACGCCGTTTTTAGACAAATAAAAAAGGAAACCCTCTTCCTGCATTTCTTGTGCATTGATTTCTAGAATGACTGGATTTCCTCGTCTTTTGCCCACCATATTAGCAGTAGCTACTTCTGCACTTAAATGTACATGATGGCGTTTGCGTTTATCTAAACCTGTTTGAAAAATACTTTCTAAGAACCTTTCTATCGTTCCGTGATATAAAATGTCAGGAGGGGTTTGTGGCGTGTAGCCCAGTTCAATTTTTAAAGAATGACCTTGATTTGCTCTAATTCTAGAACCATTAATATTAAAAGCAAATCGTTTTTTATCGTTATTAGCAACTACAGCTTGCAAGGTTTTTAAATCTATTGATTTTCCAGATTGCTGTATTTTTTGTAGTAATATTTGAACATCTGTCCAACCATTTTTATCTAGCTGAATACCAATCGTTTCAGGTTTATGGCGTAAGATAAGGCTTAAAAATTTACTTAATTTGACGTAGGTATTTGTGGTTTTCATTTTATGATTATTTAATTGAAATTTCGGGTTGCGGGTTTTATACGATTTCATTCAAACGCTGAAGTTAATTGCTTTTTGTATATTTTATGCTCAAAATCTATTCATTTTTGAACTCGTAACACGCAACTCGCAACTCGAATTATTTAGTTGAATAGTTTTAAATTTCCCGAAGCGTTAACTCAAAATAAGCTATATTCGTTCCCTGTTTTTAAAATAAAAATCAACCATTATGTTAGGATTAAGAACGACCATCTATAAAGTAGCAGATGTTAAAGCAGCTACAAAATGGTATGCTGAAGCTTTCCGGACAGCGCCTTATTTCGATGAACCGTTTTATGTAGGGTTTAATATTGCTGGCTATGAATTAGGCTTGCAGCCCGAAGAAAAACCGACCCCCGTAAAAGCCGAAAGTGTTTTGAGTTATTGGGGCGTAGAAAATATTCAACAAGAATATGACCGATTATTAGCACTCGGCGCAACGATGCACGAAGCACCAACTAATGTGGGAGGTGAATTGATGGTGGCTACTGTGTATGACCCTTGGGGGAATATTATTGGTTTGATTTATAATCCTTCTTTTAAGATGCTACAGTAAAAACTGTGGGTGAATTAAAAGGCATACGACTCAGGAGTCGTGTTACTTGGACATCTTCTATCTTATAAAACAAAGCTAATGCCTTGGACAAATAATGTTTTTCGCTTTGGGATTACCTTTTTATTATGCCTACAATATAGCTTGTTACGAGAGACGGACTACTCGACAATTGTAAAACCATTACCCGTAATTTTCTGGTTATTTATCGTTTTATTTTCTGATAAACGCCCTGAAGGAAAATGGGTTATCTTTAGTCTATTGGCTGCTTTTATTGGAGATATCCTATTAGATTTAGGCCCTAATTGGTTAAAAATTGCGACGATTCCCTTTTTAGGTTCGACTGCTTTATTGGCACTTGCTTTTCATTTTAGAGGAAGAAGGAGTGAGGAAAAACCAACTTTCTTAAAAGAAGTCCTTTTATTGCTCCCCATCGCAGCAGTATTTATTGGTTTGTATCAATACATTGCTGCTTATTCCCATAAAGCAGCTACGATTGGAGCAGTATTATTTACTTTAGCTACTTTTCTATTATGGCGGTCAATGGCTGTTTTAATCTTTAAAAAAGAGGCAACAGATGCCAATATTCGACGAATTATGGGCGTAATTGGTGCTTGTGGGATTGTTGCCAATTACGTTTTGTACGCCATAGATTTAAGTATTCAGCCTATTCCTAGAGATTTAGTGATACAGGTTTATTATTGGGGACAAGCTTTTGCGGCTTGGAGTTTTTTGAAGAAATAATAGCTTAAGTATTTAGTTCAGTTAGTTAAGGTTAATTCAAGCTAAAAAAATGAATAAAAAAAGATTATTAATAACTGGTGCCACAGGATTTTTGGGCTTTCGAACCACAGAGTATCTGGAAAAGGAAACGGATATTGAATTTATTCTAGCAGCAGGTCGAGTGTTAAAAGTAGGAGCTATCGTTAAATCGAAGAAAGTCAAATACCTTCTGGGTGATCTGACCAATCAGGCTTATGTACAATCTTTATTCACAGAGGGTATCAGCCATATCGTTCATTGTGCTGCCTTGGCTGCTCCTTGGGGGCCCCACCAAGATTTTCATGAAGCTAACGTGCGTTCTACAAAGCATCTTATACAACAGGCCCGCAAAAACCAAATAGAACGATTTATCTATATCTCCACGCCCAGTATTTATTTCAATTATAAGCATCGTTGGAATATTAAAGAATCAGAAGCCTTACCTCAAGCCTTCGTCAACCACTATGCTACAAGCAAAAGAGCAGCAGAACTTTTGCTCGAATCGAGTGGTTTAAATTTTATTTCCTTACGGCCGAGAGCACTCATAGGAAGAGGAGATAGCGTGATTATGCCTCGGATAATTCGGGCTGTAAAAGAAGGCAAATTGAAGATTATCGGTGATGGCAAAAACAAAGTGGATTTGACCTCAGTAGGAAATGTAGCACATGCGATTCGATTGAGTTTGGATGCTCCTGAAACAGCGCTCAACCAACATTTCAATATCAGTAACGGGAAACCAGTATTATTATGGGAAAGTATAAATCGGGTATTAGAAAAACTAGGACTAATCCTTCCTGAAAAAAGAATCCCTTATAAAGTGGCAAAAATTGTGGCCTACCTTATGGAAAAAAAAGCGCAACTTTTTCAGGAAGACGAACCAGTTTTAACCCGATATTCGGTTGGTACTTTAGCCATGAATTTTACCATGGATATTACAAAAGCTAAAAAATTATTAGGTTATCAACCACTAACAACAATAGAGGAATCGCTTAATGAATTTGTAGAATGGTATAAAAAAACACAAGATGTCCAGACTTAAATTTAAATTAATGAGGGCTGGTTATTGTGATGCCCATGAGCATCACGCCATCCGTGGGGGAAGGAAGAAAAAAATTGCTTTCGATGCGGTATTTGCCTTAATCAAACATCCTCAAGAAGGATTCATTCTTTTCGATACTGGATATACCAAAAGGTTTTATGAGGAAACGAGTCATTATCCTGAAAAAATTTACGCCAACTTCACTAAAGTATATATCAATCCCGAAGAAGAGGCTGTACAGCAATTGCAGAAACTGGGGATTGCTCCTACCGAGATTAAACACCTCATTATTTCGCATTTTCATGCAGATCATGTTGGTGGCTTAAAAGACTTTCCTGCTGCTACTTTTTATTGTTCAGCCGAAGCCTACAACCAAGTAAAACAAAAAAATGGTTTTGCAGCGGTCAGGAAAGGACTGTTAAAAGGACTTATTCCAGCAGATTTTGATGAACGGGTTTATTTGATAGATCAATGTAAAAAAATCAACAATCCATATTTTGAAGTTGCCTATGATCTTTTTGGAGACGGATTAATTCAACTCATTGGTTTGAATGGTCATGGAGCTGGACAATTTGGTGCCTTATTAAAAACAAATGAAAAAGACATTTTTTTAGTAGCCGATGCCTGCTGGCTCAGTCGGTCTTATCAACAATTAATTTTACCTCATCCTATCGTTCGGTTGTTTTTTGAATCTTGGCAACAATACAAAGAAAACCTTGACAGACTACACAAATTCCATAAGGACCATCCTGAAGTTTTGATTATCCCCACCCATTGTAATGCTACTAGTTCAAAAATAATTTCAACCCAAATAGCATGGTAATATTCAAAATTCGAATACTCTATTATTACCTCCTATTGCGATGGAAAAGAAAACGGTTAGTAACTGCTCAACAGATAAAACAGCACCAAATTCGGCTATTTAGAAAGCACCAAAAGCAATTAACAAATGCGCCATTTTATAAGCAATTGAGTCAGCAAAAAGCTGCTTATGAAGACTATCCCATAATCAATAAGGCATTGTTTATGAAGGAATTCAATCAGATTAATACCCTAAATATTGATTGCGATAAAGCCATAAAAGTGGCTGTTGATGCGGAAGTATCTAGAGATTTCTCTCCACAAATCAACAACATTACCGTAGGACTTTCTTCTGGAACAAGTGGCAATAAAGGTGTTTTTTTAGTCAGCCCCAAAGAACGAGCGAGATGGGTAGCTGGTATTTTAGATCGGGTGATTGGTCTAAAATTAAAAAAAAGAAAGGTTGCTTTTTTTCTCCGAGCGAACAGTAGGCTTTACGAATCTGTCAACTCTATACTTTTAGCATTTACTTTCTTTGATTTAATGAATCCTTTCGAAGAAAATTTAAAACTATTAGAAAAAGAACAGGCGGATATACTAGTTGCTCCTCCGTCTGTTTTGTTAGCTATTGCTAAAGAAAAACAAAACAAGCAGATAAATATCTTGCCAACAAAGGTCATTTCTGTAGCAGAGGTGCTTGAGCCACAAGATAAATTATACCTCGAGCAAGTATTTAAACAGACCATTCATCAGGTTTATCAATGTACAGAAGGTTTCCTTGCAGCAACCTGTGAAAAAGGAGTGCTTCACTTTAACGAAGATTTTATCCTTATTGAAAAGAAATACATCGATAAAGAAAAGCGGCGGTTTCACCCTATCATTACGGACTTATTAAGAACAACACAACCAGTAATCCGATATGAATTAGACGATATTATTATAGAGAAAAAGCAATGTGCTTGTGGTAGTCCTTTTATGGCTATTGAACAAATTGAAGGCCGATCAGATGATATTCTAAAATTCATAAATAAGGAAGGTAAACTAGTTCAAGTTTATGCGGATTTTGTTAGACGCAGTATCATTATGGGTGATGACGCTATTACTTTTTACAAGGTCGTTCAAAAATCTTTGACTAAAATCGAATGCTACTTAGAAGTTGATAATAATAATAATGTATCTTTGGTTAGAGGCAAAGTTAAACAAGCGCTCCAAAAGATGCTTAACAAGTTTAACATAAGTGCTATTGAAATTGAATTTACGGAAGCGTACAAATTGAAAAAAGGGGAAAAGCTAAAACGAATAAGTAATGAATGTCAGAAAAGCGTTTAAGATAGTTGGAACTGGTGCTTATTTACCGCTCAATAAGGTGGCCTCGAAAACATTGGAAAATAAATACAATATTCCTGCAGGTTGGTCAGAAAAAAATTCTGGAGTAGTTGAAAGATTTCACGCTGAACATATTTCAGGAGGAGAAATGGGAGCTGATGCGGTTGAAAATGCCTTACAAAATGCGAATCTCGAATTAAAAGATATTGACCTATTAATCAGTACCTCGGCAACATTTGACTATCCCTTACCCAATCAGGCAGTAAGTATTAAGGCTGCGATTAAAGGAAGTGAAGCCTACGATTTTCCAGTCCTATCAGTTAATAGTACGTGTACTGGATTTATATCAGGTCTTGAAATAGCCGCTAATCTGCTTGATGGTCAACAATATCGAACTATTGTTATCGTAAGTGCAGAAATTTCATCCAAAGGGATTAATCCAGATAATTGGGAAACCATTTCTTTGTTTGGCGATGCTGCTGTAGCAGCGGTTATTACTTATGATCCTTCTGGGAAATCTGGATTGATTAAAGCGGCCGCTCGAACCTATTCAGAAGGGGCGCATCAGGCAATTATTAAAGGTGGCGGGAATGCGTATCCCATTAAAGACCATGCCTATGATAAAGTTTTGCATTCTTTCAATATGTCTGGGTTTTCTTTATTGAAATTAGCTAAAAAATATATCCCGCAGTTTATGGAATCATTTTTTTCGGAACTGCCAATCGGCATTCTAAATGCTGATTATATTTTACCTCATCAAGCCAGCAAAACTGGATTGGCAGTATTCAAGAATCTGTTTCCTTTTAAGGAAGGTCAGGTATTGGAAAATTTGTCAAAAAACGGTAATTGCATTAGTGCATCTATCCCATTACTACTTCATGAATCCCTAGTTTCTGGAAATATCAAGAACGGGAATAGCTGTCTATTATGTGGTACCAGCGCAGGATTTTCTATTGCTGGCGCCCTAATAAAAATATAAATGCCAGATTTTATTCTATTTTTTCGCCTGATTCTCTCCACCTTTATTTTAAAAAAAAAGAGTCTCCATTACCCTTCTAGAAAACGTATTTTAGTCATACTTTTTGTATCTCCTATTCTGTTGGTCATTATTTTCACGAATCAATTGTTTCTGTTATTGGATAATCTCTTTTTCTTCCCATTTCGTTGGATAAAAATTGAAAAATCCACCTTTATTACAGGTGTGCCTAGGAGTGGCACCACTTATATGTATGAATTACTTTCTCTGGATAACCACTTTACCAGTTTTAAACTTTGGGAAATTATCTTCGCTCCCTCCATTATCCAAAAATTAATAGCTGTCTTAGTAATTAAAATTGATTATGTGATTGGCAGACCGCTCTATAAATTTTCAAAAAGAATCGAACAGAAGGCAATTGGAGACTTTCAACACATTCACCCTTTAAGTTTATCCATGCCAGAAGAAGATGAACCTTTAATGATTTACGACTTCTCTTCTTTGTATTTATATTATTTTTTTCCAGAAGCTAAAGCGATAAAGCCATACCTGTTTTTTGACGAAGCACTTCCAGCAAAAAAGAGGAAACGAATTATGAATTTTTATTACAGATGTGTCCAACGGCATCAATTTGTTTTTAATCCAAAAGGAGATAAAATATTCTTATCTAAAAATCCTGCCTTTGTTTCAAAAATTAGTTCTCTGAATCAACGTTTCCCCAACTGCAAGATCATTTACATGCTGCGTTCCCCCATGCAAACGATCCCTTCCACCATAAGCCTCAATGAACATATCTTTAGCCTTTTTTCAAAAGTTGAACCTGATGCTGACAGAGTAGAAGAATCACGGGAGATTATTATTAAGTGGTATAAAATGAGTCAAAAAGCCCTTTTAAATTTAACACCCTCTAGTCATAAAACAGTCCTATTTAAAAACTTTATCGCTGATCCAACTAAAGTATTGAAAAATTTATATATATTGATAAAATTAAGCCCAGCAAGTACTCCAAACAAAAATCAGCAAGCATTAATAGAAGAAAAGAGGAGTTACACAAGTAAACATAATTACGACTACAAAAAAGGGATTTTAAATATAGAAGAGGATGAACTATTGAAGGAACTTGGTTTATTCGAATTTAAAGGAAAAATCTAACTATACCTATACCATAGGAAACGAGGTCAATAGGTAACTAAGTACTAGGACATATTTATTTAGATAATAATTGCTGAATTGTTTTATTGCTATATTGTTGTTTGACAAGGTGTTACGATAACAATACAACAATTTTAACAATACAACAATTTTTTCCAAGTACTTATTTGTATCAATACAAATTAAACAGTCTAATTATGTCAGTTTCAAACAAGTCTACTACCCTGTTTCAATACTTCTTATTGCTGTCCATTTTAATTTTGACAGGTTGTACCTATTACAAAACAGTACAGGTCAATAACTCACCGGAGCAAATAGCATCTTATCAGCAGCTAAACAAACAAATGGTCATTCATGATGATAGAGAACAGAATGAATTTCTTTTTTCTGGAGTTAAAATTGAAAATGATTCTTTAACGGGAACCTTTACAATTGCTCCTGGGAAAAAACATTATCCTCATAAAAGATCATTTACGAGAGGTTCAGTTAAAGCCTATCCACCTTTATCAACCGTTCATATATATACTTCTATTAATGTATTTACTACTGGCAAAGTTAGTAGCATCCCTCTGAGTGCTATAAAAACGGTTGAAATTCATAAAAAAGACAAGGGTAAAGGCTTTGTTGTTGCAGTTCTTTCTACTGTTGCAGTAGTGGGCGCCATACTTGCCATAGCCTGTAATTGCCCGCAAGTAGCTTCTCATAATGAAAACGGGACTCAATTTCATGGTTCTTTATTTCCTGGCTCTGTTTTAAAATCTTTAAAAAGAGATGATTATGTTATTTTGAGAGACCCATTGTCCTCCAAGAAAGGAGACATAAAGCTTCGGATATCCAATGAAGACCCTGAACACCAATATATCGACCAGTTGGAAGTGCTGGAGGTAGCACATGAGGGTTATGCTAATTTAGGTATAAATAATCAGGATCAACTGATTGCCTTTAATGAACCCAACAATCAATTTAAGGCGGTTACTGGCCAAGCCAAAGACATTACCAATAAACTAAAAAATCAGGATGAGCAAAGTTATGCTTTTGATGAATTTAATACTTCTGATAAATTAAATGAGGTACAACTTAAGTTTGACAGATCAGCACTTTCGGACAATCCAACATTAATTTTACGAGCTCAACAAACAGAGTGGTTGGATACCGTTGCTAATTTTATATTCTACCAAGCTGGAACATCCCAAAATAAATGGGTGAAACGGCAAGACAATTCTTCACCAGACAAATGGAAGAAAAGGAATCAAAAACGAGGACTGTCCCTTAACGTTTATTTGAAGATGGAAGAAGAATGGAAATATGTAGGTACACATCACGATGTCGGGACCAGCAACAAAAGAAACCTGTTGATGGAGCTTGACCTCAAAAATCTAAAGTCACCTAATATCGAAATCAAATTGGAAAGCGCCTTTAAAATTTGGGAGATTGATTATGTTGGACTCACGGACGAATGGAAAACCAATTTAACGACAAAACCTTTGAACTTATTAGTTGCTGAAAACCACCAAGGTGTTGATGCAATGCAACAAATAAGTGCTAAGGACGGCATCTATCTCGTACAAAAAGAAATTGGAAATTATGTAGAGTTGCTTTTTGAAGCACCTGCACCAGCAACTTTTTCTTCTGTTGTGCTGCATGGGTCAGGGTATTATCATCAGATTATTGAAAATAATCATAAACCGAATCGAGCCTTTTTTATGAAGTTCAAAAATAAATTAGGCTTACAGGATGTATCTCGGGCTTTATATCAATACAAAGTTATGGAGTCAGCGAATCCTGAAAACAAAAATTCATTAACTGCCACTCACACCTCAAATTAAACCCATGAATTTATCTACTATCCCAAAAAAGGAATTAATTCGAAAAAAAATTCCGCAACAACCCTCTCCAATTGTTAACCATCCAATCGAGAAGTTATGGCTAAGGATTATGCTGTCTCTGGATTTGCTTTATGTTGCGTTTAAGTGTCTGGGCAATCCGATTAACGTAATTAAGGTATCCAGAACCTTGAAAAAAAAATATGTCAATGTATTTGGGGAAGAGTTATTGAATAAAGTTTCCAAAGTCGATGGTAAATATTATTGGAAATTTGCAACGCCAGGTTTTCCTTCGCAGGCTTCCAGACAATCCAGAGCCAACGAGGTCAATCGGGTCATGCCTTATAAGTCGTCGAACGGATTAGGCATCCTTTTATTTGGCATTACGAAAAAGTGCCCTTTGTCTTGTGAGCATTGCTATGAATGGGACCGAATGCACCAAAAAGAAAAACTCAGTACAGAGGATTTGCTTCAGATTATGCACAAGTATCAGGATTATGGAACTACCCAGATGCAATTTGGTGGCGGCGAACCTTTGCTTAGGATTAAGGACATCTACACCATGCTAGATCATGCAAAAGAAGGTACTGATTTTTGGATAGTTACCTCTGGGTGGAAATTTAAAGCCAAACAAGCTACTAAATTGAAAAATAAAGGTTTGACAGGAGTAATGATTAGTCTCGATCATCACCAACCCGAGGGTCATGATAAATTTAGAGGGAAAGAAGCGTCGTACGATATGGCTATCGAAGCAGCCCTTCATGCTAAGCATGCCAAGCTGGTAACTGGTTTATCACTTTGTCCGACAAAAGCCTATACCACAGAAGAAAATTTAAGAGCCTATATTGAATTAGCCAAACAATTAGGCGTTACTTTTGTCCAGATTTTTGAACCAAAACCAGCAGGTCGGTATAAGGATAAAGAGGTCCTGCTATCAAAAGACCAAGAACAACTATTGGAAGATTTATATATAGAATACAATCAAAGTAAAAAATATAAGGATTATCCAATCATCAACTACACCGGTTATCACCAAAGAAGAACTGGTTGTTTCGGTGGAGGAGATTATTACTTTTATATCGATACGGATGGTGATGCCCATAAATGTCCTTTATGTTCTGTAAAAGTCTGTAATGCGCTGGCTTTTTCTGCCGATGATACGGTTAACTTACTAAAACAAACAGCGGGATGTCACTTTTTTGAACAATGTGATTTTTAATAAAAAAAATTTGGCATAAATATTATGCGTTATTGATTTCCCATTGCGTATTTAGAGCGTCAGATAAAAAATTGATATTACAAAAATTAATAATAAAATTAAAGGATATCCAATATCCGTGTCCCTTCATCTATCCGTAGTATTAATTGCTACCACGGATAGATGAAGGGACACGGATAATTATCAATCTTTTACCTGACGCTCTATTTTACTGGTAAAGGCTGATTTTTGGTCGTCTGTGGTTTCTGTTATTTTTTTCATGTTTCTTATTTTTGTTCATAATGAAGGATTTTCTTATAAAAAATATTTGCCCCTAATTTAGAATGATTTGCCCCTCGTAACCGCCAATTTTAATGGAACTGTAAATTATCTGTTGATTTGGCGATTACGAACTACCAGATATTATTAACTTGAAAAACCACTAAGTAATAATTAATCTCCTAATTCCAGCTCTGCAATTGTTCCTGCCAAATAAACTAACACCTCAAAGCGACCTAATAAAAAACTTGATTTCAACTCACCTCATATTCCTTCCTACTTCACTACCCTATTCCCCCAATCGACTAAAATCCGTAAAATAACTCCTACCCTTCCTACCGTTTTTACCCCGAATTAACAATAATAAACAAACCGATTAAAAATGTAATGTTGACCGCAGTAAGTATAAGTACTGAATTAATTAAGGATTGGAGGATTAAAGAATCCTTATGACAATCAACCACTTACACTAAAATAAAATTTCAAACTAGTAATTCAATTACTTATTTTCAAATAAATATTTTCTGCTCCATTACTCAAAATCAAAAATTATGCATACTAATTCTTTTCAGAAAACGCCCCCAAAGGCACCCGAAACAAAACAATCTGCCTTATTTAATTTGGCAATCATTATTATGGGAACAGTCAGTTGCTATACCACTGCAATGGGCTTAGAACCCATGTTAGGTAGTCGAGTTTTTTCCATTGCAGTAGCTGCTGCTTTGAGTTTAGTGATGGTCGCTATTGCACTACAATTACCCAAAGCTTTCCAAGAGAATAGACAAACAGGGATGATTTTAAGCTATGTTTTTGTCGCTTCTTTTAGTGTCTTATTGAATTATAATTTCATTTTTGGAAAATTTTCTTCCGAAAAGATTTTATACAAAGAACTAGAAGCGCATAAAGATGCCTTATCAGATTTAATCCAAAAAGGAGAAACAGCCGCTAAAAGTCATTATCAAATAGAAACATTAGCAGTTGATGCCAAGGAAAAACGAACTATTGCTAATGAAGAATACCAGAATACTGTTCATCCAGGCAAAGGAAAAATACATCGAGAGAAAGACCAAGCGGCAAGATTAGCAGAAAGTCAATTAAAAACAAATCAAGACAATTACGCTGCTTTTATCACGCCGATTAATGAGGAAATTGATTCCATTTTAACGAATACCACCGCAGCAATGGGTCAATCCGACTGGGCAGCCTATAGCGATATGATTCCTGTAGTAACCACCGCTTATAATAAAATCGGCAGTAAATTGAGTAGTCAATTACGGGAATTTACCCATGACGCTAGACGCTTTGAAAATCGAGATATTGGACAATTGAGTCATTCTTTAGGATCTATGTTTTCAGCTAAGAAAAATGGAGGCGACCCATTTGCAGTAGCCGTCGCTTTAGTATTAGCGATATTAATTGATTTCATTATCCTTTTTGCCATCATTGTGTTAAATCGACCTGCTGCTTCTGAGAATAAAAAACAGAAAAAAGATAAAAAAGCTTTCCAAGGCTTTTTAGCACCTAAAAATATCACACAAGAACCTTTAATAATAGAGCGAAATTTCTAAACATGCGAGTTGCCAATTGCCAATTTAGTTCACTTAATTGGAAACTGGCAAAATGTTCCTCACACAACATTATCTGTAAGCTGAGGCCATTCCCTTTAACCGATTTAAATATTAAGCATACTGCCTTAGAATTTCCGATTTGCTAAATTTTGCAAATCTTCCTTCATGGGCAAGAAAACTAACAGGCTGACCGAGAATAGCGATTTGCTAAATTTAGCAAATCAGGAATACTCGGTCAGCTACTAAATTACTTAAACCTTAAACAATAGCAAACCATGTCAAATTATCATATTTCCGATTTCAATTCAGGTAACCCAACTACGGGCAATACCATTAATGACGATTTTAAGGTAACCACTTTAAAACGTCCTAAAAAGAAAACAATTCCCAAAACCCTTAATGACCAATTTGGGGATACTGAAGACCCTGCAGATTTTGACGATTTTAGAGAAGCGATGGAAGATTTAGATTTACCCGAAGAGGAGTTTGAAACTTTTGATGATGAGGACATTATGACAGATTTTCAAGAAACTTTCCCTAAAGAAAATAGAATACGACCCAACATTCCAATTGAGAGACATCAACCAGAACCAGCCCCAGCACCCGTTGAAAATCGACCATTAATTGGTGGTTTACCTCGCATTCCAATTACCATTGGTAAAAAGCGAAAGGAACGAAAAGTCTTGAAAAAAGAGCATACTTCCCTGCAAGCAAAAAACAGCAATTTCATTTTCGTTTTTGGCTATACTGGTTCTGGAAAAACAACCGTTTTAGCAGCTATTGACCTTTATATTCGTCGAAAATATGCCAAAACGATTAATCCCACAGGTAATAAAGAAGGCATCAATCACATCAACAAAATTGTGCGCAATATTACTTTTGGAGAATTTCCCAATGCGACACCCGCAGGGACTATCGTGGAATATGATGTGGCTTTAACGCATCCTGTTAGTGATGAAACGGTTAACCTAACCTTCATTGAAATGGCAGGGGAAGATTTACGAAAAATAAATACCGATGACGAAGATGGTGGAACGGGCGAATTGCGGTCAGAGATTAAAAAATACTTGACTTGCCCCGATATTTCTATCTCTTTTTTATTGATAGCAGATTATAAAGAACGAATCGAAACGCTCAGAGAAGACGATTTATTCATCAATTTCTTTGGCTATGTCCGCAATTTGGAAGTGCCTTTGAAAAACGTTGGCGTTATCGTTTCCAAGTTTGATAAAGATTTGACAGACCGCTTATTCTTGAATAATGTGGTAGAAGATTATTTGCCACAAACCCGCCGATTTATGGAAAATAAAAGCATTATCGAAAATGCTAAAATCTTTCCTTTTTCCATTGGTGAAGTGGTACAAGAAGAAGACGATGAACCAAGAATTACTGCCATAGATTTGCGAGATACCGATGCAGTAGTCAATTGGTTATTTGATTCTTTTTCTGAATTTAATACAGATACACCAAGTTGGTCTTGGAAAAGTATGTTCGGGCTATAAATCTCCGTATAGGGCGGCTGTTTTTTGCAGCCGTTCTAACTGAGTACAACTTACAGAACTTAAATAAAATTTTCAATTTTCAACTACCTTCGGTGGGAACTTGAAATTGAGACTGAATTTGAGATTAAAATTGAGAATTATCGACAATTTGTTGGTCTTTAGATTTCTGTAAGCACCTAATTCTTAATCCACGGAAACCGTCTATTGTAAAAGACCATCTACCGTGAACCATCAAAAATATGCGCGTCAATACACCTAATAGTTTCTCTATCATCGCCTTTGGCAAACAAAGAGGCTTGCAAGTCTTCCACCAAGCGGGGTTTAAAGGCATCAATAAAGATAAATTAATCGAACAATTACAATTGGATTTGGACGATATGCCTTTGCGAAAAGGAGAAGTATTATACAGTAAAATCTTATTGAATATTCGTGGTATTTTGTATACTTTTTTTATCAAATATCACTTTACGCTAGATGCTTATGGACGCAAGGGCTTTCGAGCTATTGGCATTGGTTTAAAAGGCAAAAAAATCAAAAATTGGGAAGATGCCATTCGATTGGCAAGTATCCTACGTTCTTTACCATTATATGAATTTTCGGCAATTGATTATTATTTAAACCAATTAGAAGGCTTGGCTACCGAACGAATTATGGAAAATGCGATTTTAGACCAAACGCCCTATTTATTTCCTGCTATTGATTATTTAAGTGAAATTGAATTAGCCACGTTTATTTATATTTCCTTGTTCGAGGCCAGTCATTTGCCTTATTTAGCAAAATTACATTTAACCAATGGCCACCGAATTTTAGCAGATTTAGATAATCCTCTGTATGAAATCGTAGCAGAAAAGGATTTTGAACAATACACCTCTTCTTTTGGCTTTAGCTTGTATGAACGGCAGGCGCAGAAATTAAGTGGGGTGCTATAATTTACTGATAAAATTTTTCTCCATTTTAATTAAGCTTTTAATTGAATGGGTATCCATATTTCTTCTTCCGCATCAGGGTCTCTTTGCTGCGTTTTTTCTCCTAATATATCAAAATGTGGTCGATTATCTAAAATGTATATTGAATTGGGTAACCATTGCGTAAAGATATATTGAAAAGTACTGGGCGTAGAATCTGCACCTTTTATGGTAAAAACGGCATATTCTCCGCCTGTCAAAATAATGCTTTTCATTCCTGTTGGCATTTCCTCAAGGGTCGATACTTCTACTGCCGCCCATTTTGTAAAGGTAGCTGCTGGGCTAAAATTGGCATAATAATCATTCGGGTATACCCTTATGTCAAATACGTCTTTACTTTTGATATTTTGAATTTCTTTTTTTCTGGGCATAAACGTCTTAAATAATTGGACGGTTTTATTTTCAACTAGAGACGTTTCTAGCGACATACCAATTAGTTTTTTAGTAGTTAGTATTTCTATTCTTGGTTGCATATCCTTTGTTTGTATCAATTATTATCAAAAGTACTTTAACACAACTTGTCCCGATTTTTATCGTGGATAGTCATAGAGTTAAGGCACATAGTTCATATAGTTTTAAAGCTAGTAATTCTGTTAATAAATTCGTGCCCTCTAAAAATCATGCTTTTAGCAACAAAATTATCAACTATTCTATTTATCTACATAACTCGTAAAATTATGTTCTCTATGTGTAAAACTATCTGACTATGTGTTAAAAAACAATATTATTCATTTTCCTTCACCGAAAAAATTCCCAAGCTCACCTAGCATTTTCCCACCTTCACCTTTTAACTACCTTTTCAAGAAGCCTAATAAAGTAACTTTACAATATATTCCAGACATGATAGGGGATAACATTGATTATATCATCTAGTAACCAAATCACCTATTCAATCACCCGACTGTAAAAAAACAACATGAGAAAGACCATTCTATTTCTATTGGCCTGCTTTGCATTTAGCAGCCAATTAACCAGCCAAACCCAAACCGTTAGAGGAACTATTGTAGATTTAGACTCACAAGTACCTTTAATCGGTGCGACCATCCAATTAATTGCCAATAACCCCGTAGGAACAACAACTGATATTGATGGCAAATTTCAATTAGATAATATTCCTACTGGACGTCAATCTTTTGTCGTGCAATATTTAGGCTACGAAGTCCAAAAATTGGAAGAATTAGTCGTGACGCCATCTAAAGAAGTGGTACTCAATATCAAATTAAGAGAATCTGTTGAACAACTCAATGAAGTCATTGTCAAAGCGAGTAGCAATAACCACGAAGCTTTAAATGAAATGAGTATGATTTCGGCTCGTTCTATGACTATTGAAGAATTGACTCGCCAGCCTGCCAATTTTAATGACCCTGCTAGAATGGCATTGGGCTTTTCTGGCGTTACCTCCGCAGGAGACGATGAATCCAATGAAATTGTCGTTCGTGGAAATTCCCCTGCTGGTATTTTATGGAGAATTGAAGGCATCGAAGTCTCTAATCCAAATCACTTTTCAGAGGCAGGCACAGCAGGTGGTGGTATATCTATGTTAAGCACTAACGCCATGGGAACTTCCGATTTTTTTGCAGGGGCTTTTCCTGCTGAATTTGGCAATGCTTTATCTGGTGTGTTTGATATTAAATTGCGAAATGGTAATAATAATACCACAGAAGCGGCGGCGCAAATTGGCCTATTGGGTTTAAATGCTGCGGTAGAAGGCCCTTTCAAAAAAGGCTATGATGGGGCTTATTTAATTAATTATCGCTATTCTACTTTGGGCATTATCGAAAGCTTAGGTGTCATCGAATCAGGGGGAGGTACGCCAGACTTCCAAGATTTATCTTTTAAAGTGCGTTTACCTACTAAAAAAGCAGGGACTTTTAGTTTATTTGGCTTAGGTGGTGATTTTCTTTCAGAAGATGATTACACTTCAGCGGGCGACCAAAGACGAGATATTTTCAGTGGAAAAACAGGTATCGTTGGTTTGGCTCATTTATTGACCTTATCTAATAAAACTTATTTAAAAACAGTCGTTGCTGCCAATTATGCGGGTCGTTTTTATGATGAAGGTCGATTGGGTTTGTCTACAGAAGAAAATGTTGATAATGATTATAAAGAATTTTTTGAAGATAAATCGAGTAGAGTTTCTGTTTTATTAAACCATAAATTTAATAGCAAACATGTCTTGCGAGCAGGCGGTGTTTTTAGTCATTTGAATTATGATTTAAAACTAGAAGAGCGCCTATTCAATTGGATTGAGAATCCTGACGGTTCGTATACACGGGAATACACCGATGATTGGATTACTTTATTGGATAGCAAAGGCGATTCTTATAGCATCCAAAGTTATTTACAATGGAAGTATAATATTACCAGCAATTTAACCTTGAATACAGGTTTGCATTTATTAAATTTTGGTCTGAATAATAATACCTCCGTAGAACCTAGAATTGGTTTAAATTGACAGTTTGCACCTAAACAATCGGTAGCTTTAGGCATTGGCAGACATAGCAAAATTGAATCTCTATCTACTTACTTTGTGCAAAGACGAAATGCCCAAGGCGAAACCATTTTACCTAACCGAGATTTACCTTTACAAAAAGCGACGCATTATATCATGTCTTATAATTTGGCTTTAGCCAGAAAGTTAAATTTCAAAATAGAAGGCTATTATCAAAGCATTGATAACTTACCCGTAAGTAGCGACCCAAATAGCAATGTCGCTTTATTAAACCAATACTATTTTGATGTCTTTTTTAATATTCCTAGTTTGACAGGAACAGGAAAAGGTAGAAATTATGGTGTGGATGTTAGTTTAGAAAAAGGCTTTAGTAAGGAGACTTATTTTGTATTAAATGGGTCTTTATTTAAATCAGAATATCAGACCAATACCAACGAATGGTATCAAACCAAATACAGCAGTAATTATAATCTTGTAGCGATTGGTGGGAAAGAATTTCATTTTGGCAAAAAGGCTAACAGAACCTTGGGTATCAATGCCAAATTTATCTTAAATGGTGCTTTGCGCTATACGCCCATTAACGAATCGGCAAGTTTAGCTGCCCAAGAAACCATCTTAAATGAAACGCCTTTCACCAAACATTTACCCACTTATTGGCGAGCAGATTTGGGGATTAATTATAGTTGGTATAAAAAACGAGTCGTCCATTCTTTAAGCTTGAATGTACAGAATGTTACCAACCGAGAAAACATCTTTAGCCAAAATGAATTTTATAGTACTACGGAAAATCGAATTATTCGCCGACGTGGGACACAATTGCCTTTGATTCCTATTTTGAGTTATCGGATTGAGTTCTAAAGCTACAGGGTGTAATATAGATGTCAGAAGTCAGACCGTTTATTTCATAAACTGTCAGAAGTCAGATTATTTCAGACTAAAATACAATCATTAGGTGGTCGTCTAGAAAAAATCTGACTTCTGACAGAAAAATGAATTTTTCGGTCTGACTTCTGACTTCTAATCTTAATCCACAATCGCCTGATAAACCAACTGCCGCATTTTCTGATTATAATAATCCGTATAAGGAGCTGTCTGCATCATCAAAAAAGCAATCATTTCTTCCTTTGGGTCGATGAAAAAGTAGGTATTAAAAGCACCACTCCAGTAATACATGCCTTCTGATGCCATATCCGCAGAAGCCGCCATATCCGTTTTAATGCCAAACCCTAAACCGAAGCCGAAACCAGGCGCACTCCACTTATCCCCTACTCTATCTGCCGTCATCAATTCAATTGTTTTTCTGCCCAATAATTGATGTCCATTCCCTTTTCCATTATTCAATAACATTTGGGCAAATTTCATATAATCCATTGCTGTAGAAAATAAGGCGTGCGTCCCTCCATAAACCGTTTCGCCTTGTCCTTTAGGCTGTCTTTCTGTATGAGGCACTAAATTTCCTTCTTTATTTTTATGATGTAAAGTGGCAATTCTATCATTCTTTGATGGGTCTAAAGTATAACCTGTATCGTCCATACCTAGTGGCGTAAAAATTCTTTCTTCTAGAAAATCGGCACAAGATTGCCCAGTAAAATGTTCGATTAATAATGCCAACACATCTGGACCTGCACTATAATACCAAACATTATCAGGCTGTGCAACCAACGGCAATTTTGCCATTGCCATTACTCTATCTTCAATCGTTTGATGCGGCTGAAAATATAAGGCTTTCACATACATTTGGTCAATTTCAGAAGCGCCTAAACCATGCGATAAGCCTGCGGTATGACTTAGACAATGCGCAATCGTAATTTGTTTATCGGCTGGGGTTAATTCCATTTTCTTTTCGTCCGAACCTGCTACTTCTACAAAATTAGCTACGGACATGTCTTTAAAAGCAGGAAAGTATTTTGAAATCGGGTCGTTTAATTGAAAGTAGCCTTCTTCGTATAACATCATAATACCAACACTTACAACTGGTTTAGTCATAGATTGGATGTAGAAAATCTCATCTAATGACATTTGTTCTTTCGTCGCTAAGTTGGTATAGCCATGTTTTTTATGTTGAGCAATTGCACCTTTTCGATACACTAAACTTACCGCGCCTGGGATTTTTCCAGCTACGATTTCTCCTTCTAAAAAGGCATCTAATCGAGCTAACCTTTCGGCAGATAATCCTGCTGCTGCTGGATTGATGGCAGTTTGAGATTGGGCTAATAGACTGGTAGATACGATTAATAATAAACCGATAAAAAAGGATTGGAATGTGATTGCTGTTTTGGTAAACTTCATTTTTTGTTTTGATTTTAATAGTATAATTCAAATCGTGGAAGCTGGTAGAAAAGGCCTTCAGGCTTTCCCGTAACCGACCTTCAGGTCGGACTGTATTGCTTAAAAATCTTGGTTCACTAATGAAAACAGGCCTAAAGACCTTTGACGGGAAAACCTAAAGGATTTACTACCAGTTTATTTACGTTAGGATGCTTTTTTCTTCAATACGCTAGTCGCCAAAGTCATTTCTTTACGCTCATAAGCTTCTAAAATATCATCCAATACTCGACCAATTTTAGTGGTGACTCTAATCGCTTCTATTTTCGGCCAAGTCGCTTTTTCGCCTCTTCTAATCAATTCGGATAATTCTTCAAAAGACAAGGCAGATAATACTTTTCGGGCATTAAATACACTAAAGTCTGCCAAGATATTGATGTCACCTAAATAATTTTGTTGGACAATCGAATTGATATTATTAGCAGCTAAAGCTACCGAAGTGGGCGCATATTTAAAAAACCGTTGGGCAATGGAATAATTAAATTGGGTGGTTTCCTTCATGAAATTCAACCCAAACTTCTTAATAGGGCCTAAACGACCATTTTGTTGAGAAGGATCCATCACAAATGGTAAGGCCAAAGGATTGGTCAAACTAACGATAAAATGATTGACTTGATATAATCTCGTCAATCTTTTCTCTGGCAAATCATTAGACATCGACCCATCTATCCATTTTCGAGAAGGCAAATAAGGCTGAATTTCTCCATCTTTATTTTTAGCAGACAAAGTAATAGGTGGAAAAATTCCCGGTATCGCGCAAGATGCCATCACCGCCGAACGAATCAAGACATTCGGAGAAGCAATCGCATTGAGTAAGCGAGATTTCTGTTGTGCGCCATAGGGTGCAATAGAGATATTTATTTTCCGACCAGTTAAGTTATAAGCTTCTTGGAATGTTAAATTAGCAATAGCATTTTCTACAATTATTTCTAAATCTTTTACCTTAACGGAATCTTGGCTTTGCGCAATCTTTTCATAAATATTCGCCTCTCTTTGTAAGACGGTTAATATTTTATCCTCTGCCAAAAATTCTAATAATTCTTCATTGGTATGTGTCCCTACTAAAGCGGCATATAAAGACCCTGCACTTGCGCCCGAAATCACGTCAGGAATCAAATCTACTTCTGCCAATGCTTTCAAAACGCCCATATGAAAATTACCTAATTGACCACCACCACTTAGCATCAATGCCGACCGACCGAAACAAACACTTGCCCGATGGAAAAAATCTAATTTTTCTTCAAAAGAAATGATTTCCTCTGCTGAATTTGCTAAGTATTGTAAGGCATTCGCAACCTCATCTACATAATCAATTATCAACTGCTTTGTACCACTCAAGGCTTTATGGTGTAATTTCGGATTGCCCATTCCTCCCATATTACCGTGAATCCCTTCATTCAATAAAAATAATAAGGCTTCGGCATCTCCTCTTGCATCTTGCAGTTTTTCTAGCCGTAATTTTATCTGCTCATTATCGTATAACTCGCTCTGTTCCATCTCTTTCCAATCGGCCATACCTGTCGCTTTATCCTGCTCCGTCGCATACTTTAGCCATTCTTCATAACTTTCTGCTCCTTCTAACCGTGCCTTTAATTGCTTTGACTTTTTTGAAAACATGTATGCTTATTTAAATAATTAAGTAAGTACCTATTACTAAACCAATTTGTAAAAAGATAATAAGTTTATGAGGTAATGAGATTTATGAGATAATAAGTAATAGGTTTCTAATCTGGACTATTCCTCATCCACTCATTAATCTTACCAACTCATTACCCCCCAAATGTCAATTATAATTCCAGCGTTATTTAAAAATCCTTCTTTCTAACAGATTATTGGTAAATTTATCCCTTTTGTTGGGAACAGCAAAAGAATTGCTTTGATATATCTTTAATTTACACATTTATGGCATTTGCAAATTATTTAGTGGATTTAATGCGGCGTATCACCCCCTCCTTTCGCAATCAATTGGCGCATGTCACGACTTATACGAGAGAACTGCCTATCAACTTGGATAGAATGTATGAAAATGCTATAGATTGGGAACATTTACCTTTTCTACATCATACTACTTTTTCCGACATTGAAGTAATCGAAGCTGGCGATTGGGGCTGGAAAGCTAAAGCATTTTTAGTGCCAAAATCTAGGTTTAATAGCATGACTTTAGAACTAAGGTTAGATAAATCTAAAAATAGATGGATTACTAAAACTTTGGCTGGATTTGGTAAAGGCACTGAAATTTGGACGCATGCTATCCCTATTAGCCCCAACAAAATAAAAGTCATCGTAGATTTTTATGTACCTAAATTACCTCGCTTTTTAAAGGCCAAGTACGCTGGCCAATATGTTGCTATCAGTTCTGCTTTCTTTGCTTGGAACAAAGCTAAAACGGGGTCTAAATCTGCCATTTTCTTTTTGTGTCCCAAAAAATAGCGGTCGGTAATCGTTCTAACAGGCAAGGAAGAATTAGGTACGGCATAATTGGTGCTTACCATTCCAGAGACATCTAAATCACTTTAGGGAATAGAAAAATAAGCTTAGAGCAAGCCGTCTTACCTAGTCCGCTTTCGATATTTCAACAACAAATCTAACATTTTATCGCCTTGGTTCATCGCATGATGAATTGGATTTTCATCGCCAGATACCCCTAACATCGGGTCAGCCCCATGTTCCAATAAATACTCGGCAATTTCGTAATGACCACCTCTTACGGCATTAATCAAAGCGGTGCCATCTCCAGAAACTGTTTTATTCACCTTTGCCCCATTTTCTACCATCAATTTCACGAAATCTAAATGCCCATGACGAGCAGCGCCCATTAATGCGCCTTCATCTCCTCTGGTTCGATATTCTACATCCGCATTAGCAGCTAATAAGATTTTACCAATTTCTAGATAGCCTTTTCTAGCAGCAGCATTTAATGGAGAACGAGGTTCGCCTTCTTCTCTGTATTCACAATTAGGGTCAGTTGTTTGCGCTAAGATTTTTACTTGTTGGAGATTATTCGCTTTCACAGCTCGCATTAAAGCAGCACAACTATTCTTTTCTTTACGATTCGTAAACCGAGTTCTTTTAACTCGAATGTTTTGACTCATAGTTTCCCCGTCTACGGTGGTAATTAACCGATAAGTCCCTTTTTTAATATTGATGTGTGGAAAAATAAATTCATGCTTTCCTTTTTCAAAAGTACCGTCTGCCAAGGTTGTAATAGGTTTCCCTTTAGTTGTTGCTATCTCAATTTTGACCCTAGCTGTACCTTTTAATTTAATACCGATTGGCGTTTGTTTTTGATTGTCACTTTGTTCTACCCATTGCATTTCTACTACATCAGGATGATGTCCACGAATATCATTATCTGTTGCCTTATAAATTTGTTTGCCAATGAAGTTAGGCAACCAACCTTTTACCTTATACGCATATCCATCATTATGCCCTGAAGGATGCACACAATTTTGTAAGGTATCGTACTCAATGTAATCTCCATAATCCAATGTGAATATTAAAGAATTTTTGTCTCTTTTATTGGTTACTAACGGCCCTCCAATATTATTTCTAGTGCTTCCTGCACAACTTAAATTGGTATAGTAAATTGCTTTAATATCTAATTTTCTACCTTCTATTGCTGCCTTTTGTGCTACTTCTTGAAATAATTCAAAATAGGGATGATTTTTATTCGTAGCGAATTTCTCTTCTAAGCGAATGGTTGGGGTTGTTACCTCTTCTTTTGCTGGTAATTCCTTAATTGGTGAATCCTCAGTTGTTACCCTTGTTGCTACCAAATCATTTTCAGTAGGTGTTAATTTTTCTTTTAATGGAATATCTAAATCGTAAGGGTCATATTCTGGTGTATAACTCGTTATTGAATGTTGGGCATAAAAAGGTATTTTAATGCCCGATTCTTCTGGTAAAAATTTTCCTAATTCGAGGTTTGTAGCTAAATCATATTGCAAATATCTTTCCCTAGAACGTTCATTGACTTTATCTTCTAGTTGCCCCCAACCGATGGTATTAAATTCAGATTCTTTATTAATTGGTTCTTTTACGGTAATAGGAGTAACTTCTTTTGTCGGTTCATTAATGGACTGAGGTTCTGGTTGATTTGCAGGTTCATTCATCGGTTCGACTATTGATTCAGTAGTAATCATAGGCTCATTAGTTGGTGCTTCTACTCGTTTAGAAATCGGAATAGTATCGGTCAAACTAGTGGTTTGCGCAAGAAGTTAGCGGCAGTTAATATTCTTCAATTTCTTTC
>JAFMDF010000616.1 GCA_017857395.1 Bacteroidota bacterium
ATTTGAAATTCCAGACTTTTCAAATTCACAAAACTTGAGTGTTCAGAGTATATATAGTCAATGATTTTTTTCATCCATTAATAATACTCCTTTTATTGGGAAGCACAAAAGAACGGTTTTGTTTTCGTAGCAATTATAACATTTGGGGGTATCTTTTTTATGATTGTATTTTCATTTTTTGGTTCTACGGTGAAAACTATAGGTGAATTAAAGTTGACGACTCAGGAGTCGTGTTACTTGTACATCACAACGATTGGGTAACACGACTCTCCCGAATCGTAATACATTTTAGCTACCCACACTTTTTACCGTAGTGCCTCTTTTGGGGTTTTAGGTTTATTGTTAGTTGCTAATGATGCGCCTTCTTTTATTTAGAATACGGTGGCTATCCAGTTATTAATTGGTCGGAACAACTGATTAATTGGTATGGTTTCTAGCATTTTTTTAGTGCATCTTTGTAGTCGTAAACTATAAGTATTTAGAAAATACTCCTTAACTAGACAATTGACTTATGGCAACAATGATAAATGGCATTCGAATCCTTGACAAAAAGGACAAAACCCTAATTTTTACCACCTATTTATTATACATAGATTTTAGTTCCCTTCCCAAAACGCATGGATTTGGCTTAATGGTGCTTTGTGATTCGTGTAATGAAGCGAATAACTACAAAGACAGTCTTTTATACAAGGATTTACTAGCCAATAAAGCCTTACTACAGGACTATGAAGATGTCACAGAAGCATTAATAGAAAATCATGAAGGGGCTAAAAAATACATCGAGGAATTGACTGTTTATGATTTCAAGAATTTTCCACTCACAGATGTATTCCTAGAACATGAATATTTATGGCATGAATTAAATCCAGCAACTAAGACTTTTGATAACGAAGCCTATTTACCGCAAGCGACTTATAAACTAAAAGTGACGGACAAAAATTGGTTGGCGCATATCCAGCCAGGTGAAGTTTGGGAAACCACCACTTGTGATTTTCAAGGTCCTTATTGGTATTTAGAACATCATAGTGATAAAAGCCATAAATATTATCGGATCTATATGTCTAGCGGCTATTGGGTAACGGAATATGGGGCAATCGGCAAACGACCTAGAATCAAGAAAGAACGGTTTAGGTGGATGGGCACAGGAGCAGATAAGGTTAAAGCTAAGCTTAGACCTTCAAAGGGGTATCAATTGGTTTATCGGAATTTTGATACTGCTTTTCATGTTGAGAGAGGTATAAAATGAGGTTAGGGTTTTGGTTTTGTGCTTTTATTGTACATTTCTAGAAAACATCCAACAATATTTTTTCATATTCTTTTTATTTTCTTATATTTGATTTTACAATTTCTATTACACCTATAAATAATTAAGGGATGCATTAACGCAATTAACCAATTTGAAGTAAAAGAATGAATTTTAGTTTATTATTCCCCTTTTTTTTTGCTTTCTTTTAATGTTGTTTTTAATTTCTTTGTGGGTTTTAGGTGATTTAACGTAAGTTAAAATACATAATATTTATCACAAATTGACTTTTTATTAAAATTTTAAATTACTGATAATTAGCTTTTGATTACTATGGATTTCATTAGAAACCTAGCTAATTAAGAAATATTAACTGTAAGAAATTTAATCCCTAGACAACTAGGTAGAACATTTATTGGCAGCAAAAGCTACCAACACAGCCGATGTGGTGAATTTAACTGTAAGCAAAAAAAACATATGAAAATTAGAAAAATAAGAATTGATTGCTTTAGGCATTTAGAAGATATTGAATTTTCTTTTGGGGAAACAATAACAATAATTGCTGGTGGGAATGGAACAGGAAAAACATCATTATTAGGAATTATTGGCCATTTATTTACGTATGGTAGTACTCCAAAAAGTTTGATCGGAGACAGATTTGAGAATAAATTTTCTAAAGTATTTCGTTTTTCTCCAGTTAAAGATATTCATGAAAAATATAAATATTATGCTCATTTTGAAGACGGAGTTACAAGACAAGCAGAATCTAGGTTAACAACGGAAAGAGGAAAAACTAGATTTAGAATCGATGTAGGCGGTAGAGTTAGATTTGGAGGAAAAATTAAAAAACCAGTAATCTATTTAAGTTTAAAGAGGTTAACACCTATTGCAGATGAAAGAACAATATCTTTTGGAGAATTAAATTTGGATAAAGAAATCATCTCAGAATTCAACTTAATCTACAATCAAATATTTGCATCTGAAGAAATAATAAAACCAGTATATACTAAATCAATCAATAAAAAGTCATTTTCACCAACAACAGAGAAATTTGATGCATATGGAATTTCAGCAGGGCAAGATAATATTGGCCAAATCATTTTATCAATACTTTCATTTAAATCATTAAGCAAGGAAGATTCTGATTATGATGGAGGAGTTCTACTTATTGATGAATTAGACGCAACACTATATCCTGCAGCGCAAAAAAACCTTCTTTTAGTATTTGATAAGTATGCAAGAAGTCTTAGACTACAGATAATATTTACTACACATTCATCCGATATTTTAAATTTTATAGTTTCAAAAAATGCTTCACGACTAAAACATAAAACAAACTTTGTAGGCCTTACGAAGGCTTTAGGTCAAGTAAAAATTAAAGAAGGATATAATGAACTAGTGGTTTGCGCAAGAAGTTAGCGGCAGTTAATATTCTTCAATTTCTTTC
>JAFMDF010000260.1 GCA_017857395.1 Bacteroidota bacterium
ATGTCGTTGTTCGATATGAATTTTTTCATGGTCTAAAATCTGGTTATAAGTATCCCAATCGTATTTAGTTGGATTGATAAAAATGCTATTACCAAAAGAAAAAGGTGCTTTATCTTGGTTGATTTCTACAATGGTAAATCGCCCGTCTTGTAATTTTGGATTAGTCGCTTTTTGGAAAAATATTAAGGCTAATTGAATCAAGAAATTCAATAGAAAGATAATAATGCCGCCTAAATAAACATATTGGATGATTTGCCAAAAATCTAAAGAGGCACTCCATTCAGCCCAAGCATTATTGGTAACTATTTCTTTTGTTGTTCCTTCCTTTTCTACTTCATCAACAATAACTGAAGGCGTTTTCCCTTCATCAACAAATTCGGCTTCTACCACTTCATTAATTGGGACCTCAACGATCACTTCTTCCAAAGGATTAGCCCCCAATTCTGGGTAATAGGCTCCTTCATCAATCGAAATTTCCTGTTGAACTACCCTATGCTGTAAAGACCATCCTTCAGGAACAGTCAGCAAGGGTAGCCCAAAAGAAAGTAACAAACAAGTAATCAAAATCCAGCGATTTAACTGGAAATAAGTTTCTTTTTCCCACAATAAACGATAAAGTAAATAACAGGTGGTTATGAGTAGGGATACGTGAAAAATATATGGTAACATAATAGTCGGGTTTAAAGGTGTAGAGGTTGAAAGGTAATCAGGCAAAAGGGCTAGAGGGCGACTACTGCCTACTGTAATACTGCCAACTGCTAACTCTTGCGTTTCTTAATCATCTCCATAATCTCCTTCAATTCTTCTTCGGATATTTTATCTTCTTTAGCAAAATGTAACATCATTTTAGAAGGTGAATCACTAAAATAGGTTTTTAGGACATTGCTTACTTCCGTTTTTTGATATTCGTCTTTCTTTTGAATAATCGGATAATATTGATGGGTAGTCCCAAAAGATTTATGTGCAACATACCCTTTATCTTCTAAAATTCGGATAATCGTTGAGATGGTGTTATAATGCGGTTTTGGTTCGGGCATTTCAGCAATAATTTCCTTGACAAAAGCTTTTTCTAATTGCCACAAAACCCGCATAATTTGTTCTTCTCTTTTCGCTAATTTTTCCATCGTTCTTTTTTTAGATAATTAAATGCTTGCAAAAATAACACAATGCAAAGTTAAACTAAAAAATTAGTTCATCCAACTAAAAAATTAGTTTTATTAAGAAAAAATTAGTTCATAATCATCTAATCAATTATAAATCAATAACTTATCAAACATATTTTTATTTTAAAATATAACATGTTACCATTTTTGTTTTCTTTTGCTTACCTTTATTCTTACTAATTTTATGGCAAATTTAAAAATCTGGTAAAATGAAAATAGAACATTTAGCAATATGGGTCAATGATTTAGAGGGCATGAAAAATTTCTATGAAACCTATTTTAATGGCAAAGCCAACACCAAATATCGAAATGATAAAAAGCAATTTGAATCTTACTTTTTAACCTTTACAGAAGGCTGCCGATTGGAATTAATGAGTCGACCCAATATTCCTCAAAATATTAATGATTTAATGAAGGAGTATATCGGAATTATTCATTTTGCTATTTCCGTTGGCAGCAAAGAAACAGTCGATACCTTAACGGAAACACTTAGAAAGGCTGGCTATCAAATTGTAGGGGAACCTCGCTGGACAGGTGATGGATATTACGAAAGTGTGGTTTTAGACCCTGAACAGAATCGGATTGAAATTACTGTTTGAGTTGCGAGTTTAAAAACGAGTAGCATTCAATAATAAACAACAATTCCCAATTTTTGGAGAGTACTTAATCCCGAATGGGATTGAAATTTAGATTTATCAATACAAGCTAATTTAAAATTTCTGTAAAAGCTTATCAATATGATGCGATACCTCTTAATCCTCCTAATTTTTTCTTTCTGTATTGCCTGTAATACCTCCACAGATTCCACAGAACAGAAAGATTCCACTGAAAAAAAATCCGTTAATCCTACAGAAAATTTACATCAACTGGCTACAACTGCCAGCAAAAAAGGAGAATGGTTAAAAGCGGCTCAATACTACGAACAAATTTATCAAAAAGACCCTAGCAGCGAAGAAGCGAATTATGAAACAGGCACGCATTACCTAAAAGCGAACTATCCACATAAAGCGTTGACTATTCTAACTAATTTTAATAAAGTACATCAAAGTCAATCCGCCGAATTTAATGGCCGAATAGCTAGAATTGCCAAAGCACATTATCAATTACGACAGTACCAAGCCATCTTACAGTTAGTTAAAGATTATTCCTACCCTAAAATGTATCGAGGCTTGGCAAGAGAACATTTAAAAGCATTGATTCAACTAGACCAACAAAAAATATTGGCTCAATCTTTCACTACTTACCAACAAACGGGTATTTATGATGATAAAGGAAAGTCAACTAATATGGGCTTTCTGTATCGTGCGATTTGTAATGAATTATTATTGGTTGACAACCTAGATTTACTAATAGATTATGCTAATAAGTATAGTGTATGGGCAAACCAACGATTAGCTAAAGATAAACGAAATGCCGCCTTTGCAGCCTTTTATCAACAAAATTATCCAATAGCCATTGACAAAATAAAAGCAGCTATTGCCATTGAAAAATCAGCAAGACATTTAATGGAATTGGAAGGTTTATTAGGCGTATGTTATGCAAAAAATAAAAACATAGGAAAAGCCATTGCTCAGATTCAAAAAATTCAAACAATGGACGACTTACCACTTCGACACGATGCTTTTGGCGCTAAATTTTATCATCAAGCTCGTATAGAAGTTGCTTTAAACCAGTCGAAAAATGCCATTAGTTCTCTACAAAAGGCTTTAATAAATAACGGAGAATTTTGGTCAAATCGATTTAAGGAAGATGGCTTGATGAAGGATATATTTAAGGAGAACGGTTTTAAAATGTTGGTGCAATTCCGTCGTTAAAATGATGAACGATGAACGGTGAATGATGAATTCGTTGAACAATAAAACATATAGAAAACTGACATTAAGCAGGTCTTTCACTTGATATTTAAGGTGGAGCTATCTCCGTTATTTTTTATTCGTATTCATTCACACTTTAGCATAAACTAATTGATAATATGGATAGATTTATTAACACAGATAATTATCATTTTTTTTGGTGTAGACTTGCTCTATTTTATCATTTTCAATTCATCGCTTATCATTTATCGTTCATCATTAAATAATTTTTTTACAGGATTCTTTTTTTAATTCTTCATCATTCTATAAAAAAACTTATTTTTGTAGCTGACGTAGAAAGACTAAGAAAGTCATTTTAGGTCGATTTTAATAATCATATATATAGCAGAAGGCATCAAGCGGAGCAAGAGCTATTTCGTTCAATAGACAAATAGCAAATCAAGACAATAAAGAATTTTTAGATAATTAATTGATTACCAGTAAATTGTATTTTATTTTTTCTTATTAAAGATTACACAATTAACTGAAATTAATACTATTAGGCAAATAATTTACCTGTTCTACCAAACAGAGATTCCTTATTTTAATTCTAAAATATAAGGATAAACTATACTTGCTAAATTCAAATTAAAGCCAATATTAGGCTTTAACACTCCTTGATTTTAAATCTTTCCAGCTTTTTCCTGCTAAAAAATGCTACTTATTTCGAGTATTTAACTCGCAATTTGCAACTATCAACAAAAAAATGCACTTCAACCAAGTCATTGGACAACAGCGTGTAAAGGAGTCGCTAACGCGATTAGTGGATGCTCAACGCATTCCACATGCAATGCTGTTTCTAGGCCCAGGTGGATGTGGAAAATTAGCTTTAGCTGTCGCTTTAGCACAATATATTCTTTGCGAAAATAAGCAGCAGGGAGAAAGCTGTGGAACTTGTAGCAATTGTTCTAAGGTCAGTAAATTAGTGCACCCCGATTTACATTTCACTTATCCGATAGTGGGTACAAAAATGACCAGTCCGCAGTTTTTGACTCAATGGCGGACAGCGATTTCAACCAATGCTTATTTGGATATTAACCATTGGTTGCAATTTATTGGCGCAGAGAATAAGCAGGGAAATATTAATAAAGATGAATGTCTTAGGATCATTAAACAAATGAGTTTAAAATCCTTTGAATCAGATTATAAGATTTTAATTATTTGGTTGCCTGAATACTTACAAAAAGAAGGCAATCGTTTATTAAAATTAATTGAAGAACCACCAGAGAATACTATTTTTATCTTGGTCGCAGAAGAACAAGAACGCATTTTGAATACGATTTTATCTCGTTGTCAAATTGTCAAATTTAATGCATTATCAGATGAAGAAGTAGTAACTGGACTGATTGAAAAAATGGGCATAGCTCAAGAACAAGCAGAAGCAGCAGCTCACTTGGCGAATGGCAATTTGAATGAGGCACTGACTTTAAGTAGTAATGCGGAAAATGATAATGCGGTGCTATTTCTAGAATGGCTACGAAAATGCTATAAAGGAAATGGCGTGGAATTAGTGCCTTGGGCAGAAAAATTTGCTGCATTAGGCAGAGAACGACAAAAGCATTTCTTTCAATATGGCCTGCATTTTATGCGGGAGTTTATGTTGTTTAAATTAACTGGTAGTGAGCAAGTAAGATTGCGAAAACCAGAGCTAGATACGGTGAGAAATCTATCAAAAGTAGTTGCTTTTGAAAAAATAGAACCCATCACCCAGTTATTTAATGATAGTTTTTATTTTATCGAACGAAACGCCAATGCCAAAATATTAGGCTTAGATGCTTCGATTCAGATGAATCAGATTTTTAAGAATTGAGAGAGAAATAAAAATAATTTTTATTTCTCTCCGCAAAATAAAATTATGTCTTGTACATCCTGCTCCACAGAAGATGGAGGAAAACCGAGCGGCTGTAATAGCAACGGTGGTTGCTCAACGGGCGGCTGCAATAAATTAAATACTTTCGATTGGTTAGCCCAAATGGAAATTGAGGAACCAGAAGCCTTTGAAGTGGTAGAAGTCAGTTTCAAAAATGGTTCTAGAAAAGGATTTTATCATAATCCACCACAAGCGAGATCTATCATCGGCGATAGTGTTGTTGTAGAAGCACAAAATGGCTACGATATTGGTCGCATTTCACTAACTGGAGAGTTAGTGCGCTTACAGATGAAGAAGAAACGGTTTTCTGAAAATAATGCCGTTCCAAAAATTGTTCGTCGAGCCAATGAAAGAGATTTAGAAAAACTAGCAGATGCTAGAGACATCGAACATCATGCGATGGTGAGAGCACGGGCTATTGCTCGTAGTTTAAATTTGGACATGAAGTTGGGTGATGTAGAATACCAAGGAGATAGACGAAAAGCAACCTTCTATTATACCGCAGATGGACGGGTCGATTTTAGAGAATTGATTCGACATTACGCGAAAGAATTTAAGGTAAAAATTGAGATGCGCCAGATTGGTGCTAGACAAGAATCTGCACGAATTGGTGGCTTAGGCTCTTGTGGACGAGAATTATGTTGTTCTACTTGGTTGACTAATTTCAAATCTGTCACGACTGGAGCAGCTCGTTACCAAAACTTAGCCATCAATCAATCGAAATTATCTGGTCAATGTGGGCGTTTAAAATGCTGTCTTAATTACGAATTGGATACTTACTTAGATGCTTTACAAGATTTTCCAAAAAATCCAGATAGATTATTTACAGAGGTAGGAACAGCCATCTTAATTAAAACCAATGTCTTTAAACGGTCAATGGTTTATGTCTATCAAGATGCCACCAAAAAAGGTAAATTTATTACTTTAAGCGTAGATAGAGTGAAGGAAGTCATGGAGATGAATGCTCGAAAGGAGAAGCCTATGGAGCTACAAGATTCTAAAATGTTAGCTGCCGCTGCGGATGAAGTAATGATAGATTACGATGATGTAACAGGTGCAGTTGAGCTACCAATGGAAGAACGTCGTCGCAAAAAAGGACGAGGCCGAGGTGGAAATCGAGATAGAAATAGGCGTAGAGATAATAGAGAAGGTGGTCGGGATAATAATCGAGGTGGACGTCCCGATAATCGAGGCAAAGGTGGTAATAATAAGACCGAACAAAACGGTAAAAAAGAAACTAATTCTAGTGATAGAAAACCTAGTGCTAGAAAACCCTATGACAGAAAGCCTAGAGATCAAAAACCTGCCAATCCTAGAAGAAAGCCTAGTAATACAAATAAAACAGAACGCAAAGAAGGCGATAATAGGGAGGCCAATTCCGACAAACCAAAAGGTAATAATGACCGCCGTGGTAAAGCGCCTCGAAATAATCGCAACAAAAATAGAGGCAATCGGAATAATCGAGGTAATAATGGAAAAGATAATGGGAGTAAAGACGGTGGTAATAAAGATGCAGGTAATAAAGACGGCGATGGCGATAAGAAATAATTGACTGGTGCTGTGCAACAGTATATTTAAATAAAAAAGGGGCTACGAAAACTAAATTTTTGTAGCCCTTTTTTCTATTATGATAGATGCTTACTACGTAGTCTATACCATGGATAATTTCAATAGTAAATTTTCCACCGAAGACGTTCTAAAATTAAAAACTTGAAATAAAAGCGTGTTCGGAGTTTTAATTTTGACATTAAGAGACGCTATTTGAAGTTATGAATTATTTTTACGTAAATACTGTGACAAAAATAAACGAACAACTTATAGATAACTGCTGGTTATGACTTTTAGTCCGACACCAGCAATCTTTATTTAATTGTTAACTTATTTTTGGCTGATTACTTACAAGGCGTAAAAACATAAAAAGGTCATAATAATCAGCGTCCCTCAGCGTCAAAAAATAAGCATTCTCAAGACTTCTTACAGTCCTTATTTGAATTTGAAAATTTCTGATTGTAATACCGAAAGCTTTCGGTACGATGAAACTGTCCCATCGGGACAATATGTCGGTAGAAAAGGATGTTTTAGCAAATTAAAAATGTGCCTTTAGGTACATTATGTATTGCATTCCGTATCTAAAGGCACGGTAAAATAAGGATAAATCCCAATTTTCTACCAATATAAAACCCCTAAAGGGGGTATCTCCCCAATCCGTTACAATCAGGAAAATTTGAAAATTTATTTCGAAACTATATACCTCCTTTTTTAGTTACCTTATCTTTAGCTACAATCAAAACCAATCTAATGTCACAGCCTTCCGAGCCTACCAACCCAATGTCTCGCTTATTTCGCTACTTAAAAGGATATAAAAAAGAAGTAGGCATTTCTGTTTTTGCGACCATTACCAACAAGCTTTTTGATATGATGCCTCCTTTTCTAACTGCGTGGTTGATAGACACCGTTAGCGGGCAAGTGCCAGCATGGATACCCAAATGGACGGGCTTAAGTGATTTATGGGAGGTTGCCATTTTTATTACCATTCTAACCATTGTCATTTTTGGAGGGGAAAGTTTTTTTGAATGGATGTTCAAGAGAGGATTTATGCGCTTGGCGCAAAAAGTACAGCATGACCTCCGATTGGATGCTTATAATCAGATGCAAAGTAGGGAAATCGCCTATTTTGAAGAACAACGAACGGGCAATTTAATGTCAATGCTCAATAATGATGTCAATCAATTAGAACGCTTTCTAAATGGGAGTTTCAAAGATATTATTCAATTAATTGTCCTTGTTTTATTTGCAGGTTGGGCATTATTTAGTTTTTCTTGGGAATTAGGTACCATTAGTATGGCGTCCATTCCTTTCATTATGTGGGGGAGTTTTTTATACCAACGGAAAATTGAACCGCATTATAAAGAAATACGCACTGCCGTTGGAGAATTGAGTAATCGGCTAGAAAATAATATTTCGGGTATTGCCGTCATCAAAAGCTTTACAGCGGAGGCGTATGAAACGCAAAGAGTGCTTGAAAGTTCTAAAAACTACCAAGACGCTAACTTCGGAGCGATTCAATGGAATGCTTTATACTTTCCTTTAATTCGGATGGTGATTGTATTTGGTTATGCTGCTGCCTTATTATTGGGAGGCTATTGGGTGATTAATGGCATGAATGGTTTTACGCTTGGTTCTATGGCTTTTGTCGCAATGATGTTAGAGCGTTTATTATGGCCGATTACCCTACTAGGCGGTGTATTCGATGAATATGAAAGAGCCAAAGCTTCTTCTCGGCGAATTTTTGGTTTAATTGATGCAGAAAATCAAATTACTGACCCAGAAAATCCGCAAAGTTTACCTGCGAATAGTGGCAATATTCAATTAAACAATATTTCTTTTTGGTATAAAAAAGGACAAATTATTTTGGATAATATTTCGTTAAAAATTCAAAAGGGACAAACGATTGGTATTGCTGGTCCGACAGGTGGTGGCAAGACGACTTTGATAAAATTATTACTACGCTTATACGATGTTAAATCAGGCAGTATTGCCATTGAAGGAATCGACCTTAAAAATTTAACTTTAAAAAATCTGCGCCAAAACATCGGTTTTGTTAGCCAAGAAGTCTATTTATTTCACGGCAGTATTCAAGAAAATATTGCTTACGGCATGCCTACTGCAACAGACGAAGCGATTAGGGATGCGGCAAAAAAAGCGCAACTCCACGATTTTATTGCTACCCTACCTAATGCTTATGATACCATCGTTGGCGAAAGGGGCGTTAAATTATCAGGTGGACAACGACAAAGATTGAGCATTGCCAGAGCTATTTTAAAAGATGCGCCTATTCTAATTCTCGACGAAGCCACCTCCGCTGTAGATACAGAAACCGAACGAGCCATCCAACAAAATTTACATCAACTTACCCAAGGGAAGACTGCCCTGATTATTGCGCACCGATTATCTACTATTCGACATGCCGACAAAATTATTGTCTTAAAAGATGGGCAGATTTCGGAGTCAGGAACACATCATGATTTATTGGCAACTGATGGGATTTATGCGGATTTGTGGAAGGTACAGATTGGGGAATTAGTATAAAAAACGGCCATTCTCCCATCTAAGAAGAACAGCCGATAAAACATCGCCTTTGGGGTTATAACTTTAGTAAATCGTAACTATTCAGCAGAACAGAGAATAGAGACCATTTCATTGAGAGAAGAGAGATTGACCATTGAATCAATTGTCTATTTTTATATAAAAAGACTCATTTAATCTTTTTTGATTCTCTGCTCTCGCATCTCTACTCCCTTTTCTGAATAATTATAATAAATCAATAAAAATTGTTTCAGGGTCAAAGTGATATAAGATAGATAAGCCACTATAATCTTCTATACAAATATCATCCACATAAAAAGTAGTGTAATCGTGATACGCCCAGAAATCAATTCCACCTAATCTATTCGCACCATTTGCTGGCGTATTATTTCTAGTTCGGGTATTCCAAGCAGCTATTAATTGATTATCAATAGACATTACAACCATCCCTGCACTCAGGTCATAATCCACATTTACATCTATCCATTTTCCTTGAGTATAAGATTTACTAGAATGATATATTTGGTTATTTGCTCGTAGTGCAATCCCTTTGCCTTTTCTAAGATAAATCACTAAACCAGTTTCTAAACCAGGGATATTATACTTTTGGAAATTAAAGGCAGCATTTCGATTATGCGGCACATACATTTTCCAAGAAATAAAATATTTTCCTGAATTATACTCGCCAATCTTTTTCACTACATCCATTTGATTCGCATCGCTATAACCTGATTTATGGTCGATATATAAAGATTTATGAGGACTATAAGAACGATTAGAAGTCACCTGTCCATCAAAAGCTGCGCCTGGCACCCATTTTCTCCAATCAAAGGATTGACTAGAAATGTTACCATTATAATAATTGTCAAAATCTTCGCAGTCATCTTCACAAATCATTTTTAATTTGAATTGGGAAATCATGTCGTGCTTATACCCATCAACCACCACCACATAAGTACCCGGGTTAAAATGTAGCGTAATATTCTCTGCATTTTGGTAAGGATTGACACTATAGCCATAACATTGTTGCCAATTGCTAGAGAAGATAAATAAATCCAAATCTTTATTCAAATGACTTAACTCAAAAGTAATCGTCATAGCCTGAGGAACACTGAAAAAATACTCTTTATCAGGTGCATTAAAAGCATAATATTTATCTAAACAGCCCTTCATATAATCGTGTCCATTAAAATCATGTGCGGCACCTTGTGTTGTACTGTATATTTCCTGACCACAATTAATCCAACTAGGGCTTCTAGAAATAGCGCCCGCTGGCATATCGTCATTTTTAGATGCTACCTGATAACTCATACCACTAGTAGCCAAGTGTTTTTCTGGAAGTTCAGGGGCTATTTTTTCTTTCAATAAATCTTCAGGATTGTCTGCGATTACTTCGCTTTGTTCGATAACGTCTTGTTCAAAACTTTGGTCTTTTTCTTCTTTTTGACAACTTGTTAAAAAGAAACTTGCAACCAATACGCTTAAAAATAGGACTTTAAATTTTCTCATGATAAAAGATTATTTTATAGTTTTAAAAGGGTGAGATTCAATCATTTTTGAATCGTTAACAACCTTTAGTTCTAGGAACAAATAAAACGTGACAATCTTTTTTTATTTTTTTTCAAAAAAAATTTAAAAAGCAATAAATCAAGTCGATTCTTTTAGATTAAATTAATTCATATCCGTACCTTCGCTCCATGAATCTATTAAAGAACATCGCCATTGCTGCCTTAATTTTAGTTGCAGCCTCTGCCATTTACGGATATTGGTATTATAATTCCCTCAAACCGACCTACGAAGGAACACTCGCATTAGAAGGACTAGAACAAGAAGTCGAAGTTTATGTAGATGATTATGGCATCCCACATATATATGCACAGAGCGAAACGGATGCGCAGTTTGCGCTCGGTTATATGCATGCCCAAGACCGTTTGTGGCAAATGGAATTGTTGCGCCGAGTAGGAAGCGGTCAATTGGCAGAAATATTAGGGAAACCTACCCTTAAAACAGATAAGTTTTTTAGAAGTATCAATTCTTTGGAAACGGCCAAAAAAGCGACCAAAGCATTTGAAGCCATTCCTGCTGATGACCCCATGAAAAAAGCAGCACTGGCTTATTATGCGGGCATTAATAGTTTTATCAAAAATGGCCCAACACCTGTTGAATTTGAAATATTAGGTATCGAAAAACAAGAATTAAGCATTTTAGATTGTTATTCCGTTTTTGGATATACTGCGTTTAGCTTTGCGCAAGCTTTCCGGACAGATCCAATTGTGGCAAAAATCCAACAAGAATATGGAGATAATTACCTCAACGATTTAGATGTGCATTGGAATCCTGCCGCCCAGATGATTCCAACTTATCAACCTGCTGATGTAACCAGTACAGAAATATCGGATGCCTTAAGCATGAACGAATTATTTGAAAGCCTCCCTACTCCACCGTGGATTGGTAGTAATAGTTGGATTATTAGTGGCAAAAAAACAAAGTCAGGTAAAACCATTTTCACCAATGATACACATATTGGTTTTGCACAACCATCGGTTTGGTGGGAAGCTCATATTGAATATCCTGGGCATCGAGGTTATGGCAATTATTTAGCGGGCGTTCCATTTCCTGTGGTTGGTCATAATGAACAGGTTGCTTTAGGATTGACCATGTTTGAAAACGACGATATTGATTTTTATGTAGAACAATTGAATCCAGATAACCCGAATCAAGTACGTTTTAAAGATAAATGGGAAGATTTAAAAGTGCGTCAAGACACCATTAAAGTAAAAGATGGGCAGGATGTAGTCATAGAAGTGAAAACAAGTCGGCATGGCCCTATTATCAATGCCGTAGTAGATGGCATCCAAAAAATAACCAAGCAACCTGTTGCTGCTTATTGGATTTATAATGAATTTATTCCTAATAATTTAGGGACAACTTATCAATTGTCTCATGCTACAAATATCGACGAAGCAAGAGCAGCGGCTTCGCAAGTTGCAGCGCCAGGGCTAAATGCCATGTATGCCGATAAGGAAGGAAATATTGCTTGGTGGGCAATGGCAAAATTACCGATTCGACCAAAGCATGTCAATACTAAATTATTCTTGGATGGGGCAAGTGGTGCAGATGAAATATTGGGTTATGAAGATTTTAAAAATAACCCGCAATCAGAAAATCCACCCGAAGGGTATTTGTATTCTGCTAATAATCAACCAGATACAACTAATGGCGTTTTACAACCGGGTTATTATATTCCAGAAGACCGTGGTAAACGAATCATGGATTTATTGGAAGCTAAAGATGATTGGGAAGTAGCGGATGCAAAGAAAATGATTACAGAAGTCGTTTCGGATAAAAAACCAATGATGATTAAAACAATCATTCAAACCTTATCCAATACCACTTTTAAACATAAACATGCAGGAAAAGCCGCTGAAATTTTAGCGACTTGGAATGGAGATAATCAATTGGACGATATTGCGCCAACTATCTTTGCTAAACTGCAATACAAAATATTAGAACTAGCCTGTAAAGATGAATTAGGCGATAATTTTACAGAATTTTTGAGTACGGTTTTATCTCGCCGCAGCTTACCTTTTTTATTAAAAAAAGAAACTTCTCCTTGGTGGGATGACCAAAGCACGCCCAATAAAAAGGAAAATAGAAAAGATATTATCTTGGCTGCCTTCGAGCAATCACTAATTGAAATTACGACTCAATTAGGAGATGACATGTCGCAATGGCAATGGGGAAAAGTACATACCATCGAACATCCTCATGCACTAGGACAAAATGAAACTTTGCGCCCTTATTTTAATGTTGGCCCCTATCCAGTTATCGGTAATAAAGAGGTCATTAATAATATGAGTTTTACGATTAATGGTTCGGGGAAATATGAGGTCGTAAGTGGGCCTGCGGTCAGAAGAATTATTGATTTTTCCGATGTAGAACATTCTATTAATGTCTTACCAACTGGAAATTCTGGCAATCCTTTGAGTCCTCATTATTCCGACCAAGCGAAGATGTTTGTGGATGGGGAATTTAGAATGCAACTGATGAACAAAGCAGAAATTCAAGGAGGAAGTCGGAAATTAATTTTGAAAGCTAGGTAGAAGGGTAAAAATAAATTGGACATTTTGTATTTAATTCCCAACGGATTATAATTGTTTTACTACAGGCAATTATGATATTAAGGGTTTTCTTATAAAAATCTCAGTACCTAAAAAATTAAGTCAAAGACTT
>JAFMDF010000261.1 GCA_017857395.1 Bacteroidota bacterium
CATATATACGCACGTGCGTACGCATAATGTAATCTTTTTTTATACATAATGTCTAATAGAATTTCACCATTAACAAAGAATATTGTATGAAAATAATTTACAAATCATTACTCCTCTCAGTCGGTCTTTTCCTCCTACCAGCTTGGATGTTCGCCCAAAGAACCATCAGCGGTACGATTACTGATGCAGACACAGGCGAACCATTAATCGGTGCGAGTATCCTTGTTAAAGAAACAGCAAAAGGAACGATTACCGATTTTGATGGAAAATATTCCATTGAACTACCTCCTGGTAAAAACACCTTGACCATTTCCTATACAGGATATGCTGCCTTAGACCAAGAAGTTGGCAGCCGGAATGTGCTAGATATTCAATTGAGTGCAGGGGCTATTTTAGAGGAAGTAGTCGTTATTGGCTATGGAACCGTTAAAAAAGAAGATGCAACAGGTTCTGTTCAGACCGTTAGTTCCGAACAATTTAATAGAGGGGCGATTACTGGCCCGCAGGAATTATTAGCAGGAAAAGTGGCGGGTGTGACCATTAGCACCAATAGTGGCGCACCTGGCGAAGGCGCAACTATCCGAATTCGAGGAGCATCTTCTGTTTCTGCCTCCAATAGTCCCTTAATTGTCATTGATGGCGTGCCGTTGGCAAATGGTGGAATTGATGGTTCTCGAAATCCATTAAATATTATCAATCCAAATGACATTGAAACTTTTACCGTATTAAAAGATGCTTCTGCTTCTGCTATTTATGGTAACCGTGCGGCAGGAGGCGTCATTATTATTACCACTAAAAAAGGAGCAATTGGCAAAAAGATGAAGATTGGCTATTCTGGTAATGTTTCTCTTGGTACGATTGCTAAACGACCTGAAGCTTTAGATGCTAGAGCATTTAGTAATTTGATTACCACCCAATTTGGAGAAAATAGCCGTGAGGTCCAATTATTAGGCACCGCAGATACCGATTGGCAATCAGAAATTTATCAGACCGCTATCGGGCATGACCATAATGTGGCTTTATCGGGTGCGGTGAAGTCTCTACCCTATCGAGTTTCTTTAGGATATACCAATAAAAATGGTTTATTAAAAACCGATAATTTTGAAAGATTTACAGGTGGGATTAATTTAAATCCTGGTTTTCTGGACAATACTTTACAGGTCAATTTTAGCTTAAAAGGTATGAAAATAAATAACCAATTTGCCAACCGTGGGGCTATTGGAACTGCCTTAAGCTTTGACCCAACCAAACCTGTTTTAGACGCCGAAAGTCCCTATGGTGGTTTTTGGACTTGGACGGATAATAATGGCTTACCTATTGCTTTAGCACCTGCTAATCCACTAGCTTTATTAAATTTAAGAGATGACCGTTCTTCCGTTAATCGGTTTATCACCAATGTACAAATAGATTATCGCTTGCCTTTTTTACCAGCACTTAGAGCTAATTTAAATTTAGGCTATGATAAAAGTGATGCCAATGGAAACGTAGATGTTCCTGCTGAAGCCTCTTTTGGTTTTTATGATGGTGGGGAAGTTAGAACCTATACCCAAGGAAAAAAGAACGAATTATTAGAATTCTATTTAAATTATAAAGAAGATTTTGGCAAACATACTTTCGATTTATTAGCAGGTTATTCTTGGCAACATTTCTTTGAAGAGTCATTTAGTGAAGCCAATAATATTGCAGGTACAGAAGTTTTAGCTGCGCCTAATAATGATTCCGAAGAACATTATTTAGTGTCTCTTTTTGGTCGAATGAATTACAGTTTCGCCGACCGTTATTTGTTCACCGCTACCCTTAGAAGAGATGGTACTTCCAGGTTTTCGCCAGATAATAGATACGGTTTATTCCCTGCCTTGGCATTGGGTGTAAAAGTCATTAATAAACCAACCGCAGCTGGTATATCTAACTTAAAGTTAAGACTAGGTTGGGGCGTCACGGGACAAGAAGAAATTGGCGACCGATATGCTTATTTACCTAGATACCAAGCTGGGTTTGACAATGCCCAATATCAATTTGGCAATGATTTCATCAATACTTTCCGACCAAATGGCTACGATGCCAATATCCGTTGGGAAGAAACGGCTACTTTTAATGCGGCTATTGATTTTGGGCTATTACAAGATAAATTGACAGGTACTTTAGAGGTTTATCAAAGAAACACCAAAGACTTGCTCAATTTTGTCCCAGTTCCAGCAGGTACGAACTTAACCAATTTTATTACAACTAATGTTGGAGATTTAGAAAATAATGGGGTTGAATTATCTTTAAACGCAACACCTATTCAGACGAAAGACCAAACTTTAGATATTGGATTTAATATTGCTTATAATGAGAATAAAATCACTCGTTTAACCGCTACAGATGACCCTGGTTACCAAGGTGTTTTAACGGGTAGTATTTCTGGTGGAGTTGGTAGTAATATTCAAATTTATAGTGTCGGTTTTCCTGCTAGAAGTTTTTATGTATTTGAACAAGTTTATGACGAATTTGGTGTACCTGTAGAAGGTTTATACGTCGATAGAAATTCAGATGGTGTGATTAACGGAGATGACCAATATCGTTTAGAAAAACCTGCTGCAGATTATAGTATCGGTTATACTGCTCGATATGGGTATAAAAACTTTGATGTTTCCCTTGCTGGTCGAGCCAGTATTGGCAACTATGTCTATAATAATGTCTGGTCAGATGGTGCCTTTTATAATCGCTTGTCTAATCTAGGGACTATCGGTAATGTTAATCCGGTCATTTCGCAAATCGATTTTAGTACGCCTCAATATTTTAGTGATCATTTTGTTCGAGATGCTTCTTTTTTAAGAATTGACCACATCACGCTTGGCTATAATTTTGATGATTTATTAGGTGATTTTATGCGGGTATATTTGACTGTACAAAATCCAGCCGTTTTTAGTAATTATGAAGGGATTGACCCAGAGGTAAGGAATGGCGACCATCCAGGTATTGATAATAACATTTATCCAAGGCCTCGAACTTTTGTCTTTGGGGTAAGTGTAGACTTTTAGTTATACTAAGAAGACTAGTCTAGTTAATCTAAAATATCATTAATCTAAAATCCATCAAGATTAAAACGAGACAGATTTATGATGTATGATTTCAGATTTATGATTTATCAGTCAATTAATATAATTTTCGGTGACTTAAAACGTCAGAAGTATAGTATAAAAAATATAATTGTTAGAAAAACTAAGATTTTCGATTATTGAATTTTTCATAAAAGATAGTCTTTTTGAAAATTGAAAATTGAAAATTGAAAATTGAAAATTGAAAATTGAAAATTGAAAATCAATGAATTTATCAATAATAAAAAAACTAAGCACCCTAGCAATCATAGTATTGCTTACCCAAACAGCGTGCTTTAACGATTTAGATACCATTCCAATTGACGAAGATATTGTTACGTCAGCAGTCGTCTATGATGACCCCAGTACGTATCAAGCAGTTCTGGCAAAATTATACGCTGGTTTAGCCGTTTCTGGACAAGAGGGGCCTTCTGGTCAATCCGATATTGCGGGAATTGACGAAGGCTTTGGGCAATATTTAAGAGGCTATTGGTACCATCAAGAATTTCCAACAGACGAAGCCGTTGTTGGTTGGAATGACCAGACCATCCAAAATTTCCATGGACAAAATTGGGACGCCAAAGATGGTTTTATCAATGCTTTTTACAGTCGAATTTTCTACCAAATTTCTTTGACCAATGAGTTTTTAAGGGAAACGACAGAAGAAAAATTAAATGGTAGAAACGTTGATGCGGGTTTAAAAGCGGATATTCAATTATTCCGTGCAGAAGCTCGTTTTTTAAGAGCTTTAAGTTATTACCATGCGTTAGATTTATTTAGAAATATTCCTTTTGTCACAGAAGAAGACCAAGTAGGCTCTTTTTTCCCTAATCAAAATAACGCACAAGCTACTTTTGATTATATCGAATCAGAATTAAAAGCTATTGATGGCGAATTATTAGCACCCAAATCTAATGCATATGGACGGGCAGATAAAGCAGCGGCTTGGGCGGTTTTAGCAAAAATGTACCTCAATGCAGAAGTTTATATTGGTCAAGCCAAATATACTGAGTGCCTTGATTATTGTAATCGAATTATCAATGCTGGCTATAGTTTAGAGTCAGAATACCAGCATTTATTTCTAGCGGATAATCACAACTCTAACGAAATTATTTTTCCTATCACCTTTGATGGCATCAATACTCGAACTTGGGGCGGTATGACTTTTATCATTCGAGCAGGAATCGGTGGCGATATGATTGCAACTGATTTTGGCGTAGAAAGTGGATGGGGCGGTACTCGAACAACGAGTGGTTTAGTCAATAAATTTACTAGCCAAGAAGCAACAACGGTTGAAATAGTGTCGCCTAATTTTACAACGGTCAATTATCCTAAATTGTACCTGCCAGGGGAATACCAAAATTGGGACCCTGCGAAAGCGGATAATCTTTGGTCTCCAGCTAGGGATGGTAACTTTGTAGGTTATTTTAATTTTATCAAAAAAACAGAAGTTAAATTTACACCTCAACCAAATTGGAATTCGTCTTTTGGAGATGATGATGGAGATGGTAAAGTTGAACCGAATGGTGGAAATATTGAAATTCCAGCCGCTGGTTTTTATAGAATTTCTTTGAATGCCAATACTTTAAATTATAGTATTACCCCGATTACTTATGGTATTATCGGAGATGCTATAGGAGGAGCAGATACAACAGATTTAGCCTATAATGCAGTCGAACAATATTGGGAATACACGGGTAATTTATCAGCAGGAAACCTTCAATTTGCAGCTAGAAATGGTTTAGATTTATTAGGAGATGCAGGCAATTCACTTTTAACGGGCGATGGTTCGCTAATTCCTATTCCCGAAACAGGAAATTATACCATTCGCTTATACCTTAACCGCCCAGATATTACTTATGCGATTTCAAGACCCAGTTCAGATAGTCGGCAAATATTCTATACAGAAGGTCAATCTTTAGATATTTTTGATATTTCTCAATTCCAAGAAGGCTATGCGGTGGTTAAGTTCCAAAATAAAACATCTACAGGCGAAAATGGCTCAGATATGGGATTCCCAGATACCGATTTTCCAATGTACCGTTTAGGGGATATTTATTTGATGTATGCCGAAGCAGTGCTAAGAGGCGGCAGCGGTGGAGACAGAGGAACAGCCTTAGATTATGTCAATCAAGTAAGAACTCGTGCTTTCAAAGACCCTTCTGGTAATATTGGAGATGGTGAATTAAATTTAGATTTTCTCTTAGACGAAAGAGCTAGAGAATTATATTGGGAATGTCATCGTCGAACAGATTTAGTCCGTTTCGGTCAATTTAGTGATGGGAACTATATGTGGCCTTGGAAAGGCGGTACTGCTGACGGTAGGCCCGTTGATACAAAATTCAACCTCTACCCTATTCCATCTTCAGACATTGGGTCGAATCCAAATTTAATCCAGAATCCGGGGTATTAACAGTTTTTCCAGTTGCGGGTTGCCAGTTACCAGTTGCGGGTTTTGTCCAACTGGCAACTCGAAACTGGTAACTGGCAACTCGAATCATTCAACAAAAAACAGCAACCATGCTTAAAAAATATATTCCATTCCTCTTTCTGACAACACTTTTTTTTAGTGCTTGTACAGATACCAGTTCTTTAGATGAAATTGGCCCAGTGGTTAGATTAGGGACACCACCAAATATTACTGCTGGTCCGAATAATCTAGTTTTTGAAGAAGTCAATGAAGCCAATACACTTACTCCCATTACTTGGAGTGCAGCAGATTTTGGTTTTTCTGCAGCGACTACTTATGATGTACAAATAGATGTGGCTGGTAATAATTTTTCTAAACCACTATCTCTTGGTCAAACCAATGGTTTAGCTTTAGAAAACCTAACGGTATTCAGTTTAAATAATCTATTATTTGCTCAAGGCTTTCCAGAATTAACGCCGCTTGATTTTGAATATAGAATTGTGGCAACCATTAGTGATGAAATAGATGCCCTCATTTCTCCGACCAAACCATTAAATGTAACGCTTTACGAAGTGATTATCATTTATCCAAAATTACATTTACCGGGCGATTACCAAGAATGGGACCCTGCTACAGAAGTAAATGTTATTTTCTCTTTATTGAGTAATAAAAAATACGAAGGCTTTAATTATTTTGGGATAGATGATGCCATTTTTAAATTTACTGATGGCCCAAGCTGGGATGTCAATTGGGGAGATGAAGAACCAGATGGCACATTAGATCCGCAAGGAATTGGCAATGATATTCCAATTGGTGGTGCAGCAGGTGTCTACTTCCTAAAGTGCAATATTAATTCCTTGGCCTATAGTATTGAACCAGCTACTATGAGTGCATTCGGAGCGGCAACTGGCAACGAAGATATTGGTTTTGACTATGATGCCGAGAATAATCAATTAACTTCAACGACTGATTTAGCTGCAGGTAGTCTTCAATTTCGAGCCAATGCTGGAGAGGGGCTAATCCTTGGAGATAATGATACCAATGGAAAATTGCAAATTGATGGGGCTAATATTTCGGTTGGAGCCGCAGGTAATTATACCATTAATTTAAAAATATTGAACGAGGCAGAATATAAATATGAATTGATTAAGAATTAATATAAGAGAACTTTAGTCCTCTATAGAAATGAATCATTAATCCTCTAAGTTTTTAATTAAACTTAGAGGATTTTTATTTTCTATAATTTTTTAAAAATTAATTTTATTTTTCAATCAACTGATAATCAATAATTTATATTAAATAAATAATTAATTTAGTTATTAAATTAATTATTTTTCAAAAAAATAAAAAAAGAAATAGGGGGTACTTTTCATTTCTTCGTCTGATAGTTGTAACCGCATAAAAATAATTAAATCACAAAAAATTAAACAGCGGTTTCAACTATTTTAAATCTAATTTTTAAACGCAGGTCAGACAAAATATAGCGGGTAGCACCCACTCTATACCCTATATTTTAATGCCCCTACAAAAATTTTAAACGATGAAATTTATCCAAAAATTAATGTTGATTGCTTTAGTTACGTTATCAATGGTCGCTTGTAAGAAGGACGGCGAATTAATTACACCCACGAACACCCAGAAAAAAACAACCGTTGCTAGTTTACATAACCATTCAACTGCGGCAGCTAGAAAGAGTTGTATTGCTACCCAATACATGGAACAAAAACTAGAAAATCCCACTTACCGAGCAGAACATGAAAAATGTGTCGCGATGTTTGAAAGAAACCTTAAAAGTAGAACGGCACAAAGTCGGTCAGCTTGTAGCAGCCCAACTATTTTACCAATAGCTATTCACTACCAAGGCGTTACAAATCCTGATAAAGCTTGCTTGATTCAAACGGCAAAGGAAGCTGTAGCGGTCTTAAACGCTGACTTTCAAGGAAAAAACAGCGACATTGTTCAATGGACCAATAATGCAGCTGGCACTTATCCGGGCATTAGCAACGGAGAAGCTTGTATCGCATTCCAATTAGGTAGCAAAAATCACCCTGCTGGATTTGATTTAAATGATGGCGACTTGGCGATTACAATTAACAAAACTACTGAGGTAGACAATGCAGACTGGACAGGCTATATCAACATTGTAGTAGGCGATGCAGAAGGTAGTTTAGGATTCTCTCCCTTAGGTGGTGCTGGAACAGGTGACGGATTGATGATTGCACAAAACGCCTTTGCTATCGGAACAGGATGTAACAATATTTCTAGCCAATCTCCAAACGATTTAGGTCGAACATTAACCCACGAAATGGGGCACTACTTAAACTTAGACCACCTTTGGGGAGATGGTGGCTGTAGTTCTGATGACCAAGTTACGGATACACCCAATCAAGCAGATGCAAACTATGGTTGCCCAATTTTAGGCGGTACAAAAGGTTGTACGGAGGAAGCTTTACACATGAACTACATGGATTATGCGGATGATGCGTGTATGTATATGTTTTCTGCGGGTCAAGCAAGTAGAATGGAAAGTTGGGTGAATAGTGGCTTGATGAATAATTTAAAGAAAGCAGGAGATGTTTTTGGCGATGTAACTGGCGGAAATAATACAGGTGGCGAAGATGAGGAAAATACAAATGGAGATGATTCAACGGATGGTGACGATGGAACAGATGACGAAGACAATACAGATGATGGTAACGAGGGTGATGATTCTGACGGAGAAGACAACACAGATGATACTGATGACGGTGACAATACAGAAGCGGACGATTATGACTATGACGAAGAAGGTGATTATGATTATGAGGACGAAGAAGGAGATACAGAGGAGGACGCAATCAGTACAATTAGCATCCAAGTAAGATTAGATGATTACGGTTCTGAAACTACTTTTGACATAGAAGATGCTTATGGTGATGTGATTGCTACTTATGGCCCTTATGAAGATGGACAAGAAGGAACGGTTATTACAGAAGCAATTGATTTACCAACAGGCGTTTATACTTATGTTATCTATGATGCTTATGGTGACGGTATTTGCTGCGATGCGGGTGACGGAAAATGGAAACTTTTCAAAGATGATACTCAATTAATTTCCTCAGATGGTAATTTCGGTGACTGGGAAGCTTTTGATTTCACCATAGGATATGCAAGATTAAGTGCTCCTGCACATAGAATAGATGCAAAAGATGCGACTCTTATCAAAAAACAAAAGGCTGCTTTGAAGTTCGCTATTAAACAATAAAATGATAAGCAGTTAATTTTAAATGAGCGCCCTACTATTCTAAAAATAGGGCGCTTATTTTGTTTTAGGTGCTTAACAAAGTGAGCTTATTTTTATCATTTAGACGCTCCAAGATTTTGCAAACGTTTGGAGGTCGAATGAGGATTATTCAACATTCTTTTATATCAAAAATCATGAATCAATTATTAAATTTCTCTAATAAATCAAGACCCCTTTTTTTAGTCTTGAGTTTATTTTTATTGGCGCAAAGTTTTTTCAGTTGTGCCACCAAATCAAAAAATTCATCAAAAATAGTAGATTCCCCTGTATTGATTACTTATTCGAAAGAAGGAACTAGAGGATTGAGAAACCCATTATATACGATTGAAATATTGGAAGGAAAGGTAGCGAAATATACAGGTATTGCCAATGTTCCAGTTATCGGAGAAAGGCTAATAGAACTAGACAAAAAAGAGTATCAAACTATTATACAAAAATTTGAAGGCGCTAATTTTACGGCTTTTGAAACAGTTTATAAGGGGAAGATGCGAGATTTACCCTTAACCTCAATTACTTTTAATAAACATAAAATTACTTATCAACCAGCAGTTTGTCCTGAAAAATTGATGGACTTAGCAGAAATAATGGAGCGTTTAGTACCAACGTTTTGATAGCAAAGAAACTAGAGGAAACATGTTTGCTGATAGACATATCTCTAGAGCGTCAGGTAAAGAATTGATAAATATCCGTGTCCCTTTAATAATCCGTGGTAACAATCATTACCACGGATTATTAAAATCTTAAATCATCAATCTGTCACGTTTTATTTAGATGGATTTATGAACTATGATTTGGATATGCCCAAAAACAAGGGGAGAAACTATTACTAAGCCACAACCTCTTGGCGTTTACTATTAAAAAAGGTCAATCCAGCCATCATTAAAAATAAAAGAGCGACAAAAAACATAGCAATTCTTAAGCTCTGCCAATCCGCTATAAATCCGATAATTGGAGGCCCAAATAAAAAACCTGAATACCCAATCGTTGTTACCATACTAATCCCTACACCTGGCGCTAAACCTTCTGCAGCACCTGCTCTACTATAAGCAATCGGTACAATAACCGATAAACCTAATCCTACTAAGAATAGTCCCGCGACAACCATCATTGGTACTGGAAACAGAATCAATAGCACAACACCAGACAAAGCTACTAAGCTATTGATAATCATCAACTTACCGTCTCCAATCGCCGCTCTTCCTTTATCTCCAAAAATTCTTCCAATCATCATTGCCGTAGAAAAAGCGCCTAATCCAATGGGCGCCAACGCAGGGTCTGCCATTGCGATATTTTGCATATAAATAGTACTCCAATCTGCCATTGCGCCTTCTCCTAGCATACAACAAAAAGCAATAATCCCCATGCCCCACAAAGCTCTAGAGGGTAATTTAAACCCGCCTTCGTCCGAAGTATCCGTACTAGTAGGCGCATCTTTCAATAAATTAAAACTACTCCAAAGGGCAAATAAAACAGCTACGAAAGCAATGATGGAAAAATGTTGAAATAAAGGCGTTTCCCATTTGGTAAAAAGCGCACCAATGCCTGCCCCAATCATCATGCCGCCACTAAAAACGGCATGAAAAGAAGACATTATCGGTCGTTTGTATTTTTCTTCTACTAAAACTGCTTGGGCATTCATTACCACATCCATTACTCCTGTAAACATACCTGTGACAAATAATAAAACAGCTAATAAAGTAATCGAATTCATGACTGCAAAAAAAGGAATCATGGCACAAAACAAGAAGGCCGAAATAATGGTCGTTCGCTCAGAACCATTTTTGACAATTAACCAACCTGTAAAGGGCATTGCGACCAAAGCGCCAATGGCATAAGTCAATAAAACTAAACCAGTTGTGCCATTGTCCATTCCATATAATTCCTGTAGGCGTGGTAATCTGGCGACCCAATTCGCATATATAAAGCCATTTACTAAAAAGTAGAAATTGACAGCAAGTCTATTTTTTTGCATTTCTTGATTGATTTAGTAACGGATGGAAAATAAGTTGAACAGCTATTTTTGATTCTCCACGAATGTTAATTCCCCACGAATTCGAGCTGCGGATTTTATTTTTTTACCGTTACTTTCCTAATTGATTTATCCAGCATTTAAGGACAAAGGTAGGAAAATCTAATGCTTAAAAAATGCGCTGTATAGGCTAATTTTAATGCTATTTTAATGTCTATATATTGTTTTAATTTTATATAAGGTAATAAACAAAGAACGAAGAGAAATTTAACGAACAATCGTCACCGTCTCCACCTGCTCCACCATAAAATCCTGCTCTAAAAACTGATACCGAACCGTCCATAAATACACGCCCGTATCTAGCAATTGCCCATCATGTCTTCCATCCCAAGTCTCTCGAACATTCGAAGTAGAAAAAACTAAACTCCCCCATCGGTCATAGACTTCCATTTCAAAAAACTGTAATTCACATAAACAAAGGCAATCGGCATCAAATGCATCAATTAATCCATCGCCATCATCATCTATGCCATTGGCACAGTTTTCTTGTTCGGCAATCACTTGTAGGGTTAAAGTCAGAATACTATCACAACCTCTACTATCTACAAACGTGTCTCTATAAATGCCTGCCTCGGTTAGGTTTTGTTCTTTAAAAAAATAGGATTCATTGGTGGTGATTGTTTCTGTGAAACTAAAATTGGTACTATTCAGATAATCAACGCCTAGCGTTGCGATACTATCACAATTATTAACCGTCTGATAGGTTTGAATATAAATACCAGAAGAAGTGATTATTCTATCGCCAAATTGGTAGGTATCTCCTTGACATAAAGTGATATTTGTCCTGATTCTAATGGGTTCGTTACAGGTGGTTTGGGCGGAAGTATATTTATTAATACTAATAAAAAGAAGGAGAAGGAGCATAATTTTTTGATAACGGTTTTCTTCGGGTGTTTTCATGGGATTTTATATACTAGTTATACAAATGGAGAAACTCCAATCAAATAGTGCAGCATTTGAATTGGAGTTTCCTAAATAGTTACAATCTTTATTGCAAGTAATTTATTCTTAATCAACTAATATAAAAAAGCCATGCTCTAATAGTCCATTTTCTCCTATTAATCGGTACAAATAAGTGCCACTTGGCAAATCTCCTTTTTGGAAGCGGTATTGGCGATTATTAATTTTATTGGTCTGTAAAACCTTTCCATCCACATCCATAATACTTATTTGATAATCAATTGGTTGCCAATCTTTAATAGTAAAGACCACCGCATCATTGGACGGATTAGGAAAAACCGTCAATGCCACAATTGGGGTCGTCATATTTATGGTAGGCGTTGACCGTTCTATAAAATCCGTTTCTATGGTATGAAAAACGGTGTTGGTTTGTTCTACTCTTTCTTCTGAGTAATTGAGGGTTGCCGTATTCGAGATAACCGTTCCCATTGGCAAGTCCGCCTTGGGCATGATGCTAAACTTCACATAGTTTTTCCAATCAAAAAAGGAGTTAGGAAATTCTTGAGAAATCATCAAAGTCAACACGCCTTCTTCTAGGGTATATTGGTAGGGATTGCTGGCTGAAATCGGTTTAAAAGTTGTTACATCCAACATCGGAGACAATTCATCTACTATTTGTAAACCATTAGTGGTATTTCTAAAATGCAGGGTATACTCAATGGCATTATTCGGTTCGATAAAATGGTCATCAGAAAAACCTATTGGGGTAGCTAATAAACGGTGAGCTTCCCCATTTACAGCCATTATCTGATAATCAACGGCTACTGCTATATCATTATTTTCTTCAGGAAATCTATTAGCAAAACCTGTACTAAATGTACCGTTTTCATCCCGTCCACAAGCTTCTACCAAGGCGCTTGGAATATAAGAACCTGGGTGTCCACGCTCTTGTTCAACTTGAACAAAGTAAGAAGCCCCTGTAGCTGGTATGGCGACTGTTTTGCGTTCCCCTTTGGATAATTTTACATTTTGTGTTCTGAAAATAATGGCATCTTCAATGACCACAAATTGGCTGGGTTCAGACATGTCTGCATCTCCTATATTCTCAAATTCAAAAATAATTTGATTACCATCACATTTTCCATCTACCTTTAAACTTGCTCCAGACCACTCGTTTTCAACTACTCCACATAATTGCTTAGGAAATATTTGAGCATCACTCCTTAACGTTTCTTCTTCTGAAATTTCACAAGGGATTACTATTCTTATAAAAATAGAGCCGTCCTCTCCAATTCCCAAACTACCTAAGTTAATCCGAAATTCGTTATCTCCTAAATCCAAATAATCTTCACTAATTTCTGTCACTTCAACCCGACTATCCATGTTTAAATCAATATAAACATCATCGGCTACTGCTGTACCATTATTTCTATATCTTAGAAAATAAAAACTTGATTCACAGGCTTGTCTAGAGAAACTAG
>JAFMDF010000617.1 GCA_017857395.1 Bacteroidota bacterium
AAGGAAAGAAATTGAAGAATATTAACTGCCGCTAACTTCTTGCGCAAACCAATAGTTTAGTTATTGTCATCAATACAGGCTATTATTCTCCTAAATATTCCGTCAACTTCATTCTCGCTGAATCAGCATCATTCCACTTGAAATCAAACGGTTCTCTTCACTAGCAATCCTATAAAAATAGATACCACTTTCCAATTGATTGCGAATAAATTCCGCTTTATTATTGACTAAAGGTAATTGTCGAACAGGCTGACCAAGGGCATTAAAAATAGAGACTATTCCATCTATTGGCTTCCCTTTTAATTCAATTATTGCTTGATTGCCAAAAGGATTGGGCATCACCACTACTTGATAATCCAAAAAATCGGTGCTTGGGATAGCCGCAATGACTCTTAAAAAGGGTATCCCAATAGTATTAAAAACTTGATTGGTAAAAATCGGTTCATTAAAATCAAAATAGATGGCTGCTTGATTTTGGATAATTGTACCATCTAGTAAATCGGTATCCTGTACGATTTCAAATTCAAAATAACCATGAGAAGCTGCTTCATTAATCGTACTATCGGGTAGTAAAATGTCATGAAATCGAACGACTAAAATATTACTTTCTAATAGTAAAAAATCATAAGGATGACTACTACTCCCCATTCTTAAAGTCGTTGGATTAAGGTGCGTAGAAAGCGTGTCTCTAATAATGACATTAAAAGCCGTATCTGTTCCTGTATTCTGAAATCGAATCTTATATTTTAGCGGAATATTTTTTTCGGTAAAATGTTGTTCGCCCGTTCCTGTTGGAAAAACTTGCTTATCATTTGGGTCATAAGCCCCTCTATTTTCTTGGCAATCCATCGCAGTAGATAGCTGAAAATCATCGGGTGTAAATTGATTGACAAACCCAAAAGATTGATTACCATTTTCATCCACTCCACAACCTTCAATACTAGCAGTTGGGGCAGAAGGGTAAGGGAAATCAGGTACTTGTGCTGCTTGCATTCTATAAAAAGAACCATTCGCAGGCAGGGAAAACTCCATAGATTCTTGCGCTAATAATTGTACTTCGCCTTCTTGCAGTAGGATAACATCTTCAATCACAATAAATTTAGAAGGCGTTAACATATCTTCTTCTCCTATATTTTTGATTTGAAATTGTACGCTGTCTCCGATACAATTTCCCGTAACTTCAATGGCTGCACCCGACCAATCATCAGTTGGCGGCGTACATAAAGTATCTGGAAAAATGCTGGCTTCTACACAATGGGTTGCGCCTAATTCCGCCTCACAACTGGCTTTGAAGGTTAGTTGAAAACGGTCGCAAAAGGCAGAAGGCACATCGTCTAACAGAATTCTAATTTGCTGATGGTCAATAATTTCAAATTCTTTTTCACTACTGACTAACTCCAAATTTTCATCAAAAGATAAGTCTATATAAGCATCTTTGGCTGTTTCCAAACCATAATTACAATATTGAATGGTGTAGGTATTATTAAAACAACGGCGGATAAATGGAGTGCCAATGTCTACGAACATTACAGGGCATTCGGCTTCTGGTAGATAGATGGGGAGATTAATAAATATGGAGTCTTCTTGGAGGTCTTGAGGTGTTAGCGTAAATTTATAGTCACATAAAAAAGGAAGGTAAAAAGCCCCATCTTGGAGTATTCGAAAATTATCAGCAACGAGTAAGGACACGAATTCGTGGAAATCCTTTGGAGCATTGACATAAGGACTAATAATAAGCCCTTCATTTATTGCTAGGTCATTTGAATCATAATATATATCTATCGAGCCATCTGCTTTATTGAGCACCCCAGCAGTATAAAGATTACTTGGATTGATTAGGTTTAAAGTGGGAGGAGGAGAAGAGAAAAAAGCATCTGACGTTTCTGTAATACCTAACATTTTAAAAGTATCTTTCATTTCACTAAAAGCAACTTCTTCTTCTCCTTCATCTAGTTGACAATTTAAATTCTGGTCTTGAAAATAATTGAAATGAATTTTGGTTTTAGTTAAAGCATAAATATTGGTGGAGCAATTACTTTGGTTTCCTAATAAATCTGTAGCATAAATCTGGAAGAGCTTATTTAAATCTGCTCTAGTTACTCTTCGAATACTATCAGAAGAATTAGGGGAAAAAGAAAATTTAATTTCACCGCCTGGACTACAATTATCATTTGTAAAATCTCTAGAATCCTCGTTGTAACTGTTAAAATATCTAGCTTCTAGTTCGACGGTATCCTTAATAAAAGCAATCCCTATATTCTTACAGCTAATATTTGGAGGAATAGTATCGAATACTCCACAAGGATAACTATAAATGGTATCTAAGCCTATTTAGAGCGTCAGATTAAAAATTGATAATTATCCGTTGGGAAATTAAATCCGTTGGGGTATATTTCTTTAATGCCCAACGGATTAGGCTTCCCAACGGATTTAGATTTTGGTTCAATATTTTTTATAATATCACTTTTTTAGCTGACTATCTATTATACAAGGATAACGATAATTAATAATGAAAGAAGTTCGACAAGAACCAGATAAACCATTTTTATCAAAAACAAATAAATTTATAAATCTTCTTCTTTTCTTTAACTCTGAACATGGCTTAATGTAAGGGATGGAATAAATAGGGCTACCCTTCTAGCGTTGTAAAATATTGCCTTTCAAAGATTTATCTTTCCTT
>JAFMDF010000262.1 GCA_017857395.1 Bacteroidota bacterium
TTTTCTCCATCTAAAAAAGGCGTTAAAACACAACATGCTTCTAGTGCTGGATTACCTGTGACATTAAGGCTATTACCAATATTTGTTAGCGTTGCCAATCCGATATCTACTAATTCATTATTTCTAGCGATAACAAGTTGTTGTAGCTCCCTCAATTGTTCAAAACCATTAATTTTAAGCAAATTAGGATTCGCATTAACGGACAACTGATCAGCTGTGGGTAATTGATTAAAAGCCGCAATTTCTACTAAATTCGCATTATTATTAATACCAAGTGACTTGGCATCTTGGAAATTATTATTTTCTCCCAGCGTAATCAAATTCGCAAACCCTTCAATTTTAGATAGGCTATCATTATTGTCAATAAAAAGTTGGGTGCCAATATAGTTTAGGCTTTCAAAATTACTGACGGCTCTTAATTGAGGATTGCCCAGAATAGCTAAATTTCGGTTGATTCGCTCTAATTGTTCTACCCCCTTAAAAGAGGTCAACGAATTATTTTGAACAGCAGCAAATCCATCGCCAACGTATTCTAAATCCTCTAATCCACTATAATCTACAATTTGTGATTCAACAATCGTAAAAGTCCCTTCAATTCTTTTTAGTCCACTAAATTTTGCTAAAGAAACCACGTCCGTCAGTTCACCCGTTAAGCCGCCACTAGGAATTCCGGCGATAATTAAGTTGCCTTGAATAACTGTACAGCCACAAAAAGCATCTATTTCTGCTTGAGAAGAAAAATAAACATCACCCGTACAAATACTCGTATCACAAGGTTCACTTCCGCCAACTACGATAATATCCTGCTTGTCTTCACAAATAAATTGCCAATTTTTATCATAAAATTGAACATCTGTGTGATATATGCCATCAGCGGTAAGATTAGTAATCGTTTCTGTTTCACCACAATTCCCTGTACAATTAAAAATAATTTGGTAATCTTTATCAAATACTTTGGCAATGACATTTGGAGCAGATAGACCAGTAAATGTTATTTGATGCTCTTCCGTACTAATCTCAATAGTGGCACAAGTAGCATTTGATGTTGGGCAATTGTCTTTTATGGCTTGAATAGAATTACAAAAAGAAGGATTATTTTGAATAGTAATTAAATTCGCATTCCCATTGAATATATCCCCATCTATTAAATGTCTAATTGGACAACAATCCGCTAGAATCTCATTTCGATCAATAACTAAAAGACCAACAAAAGTTAAATTAGACAAAGCAGAAATATCTTGTAAGAGGGGATTTCCGCCTAATAACAATTTACCTCTGCCACCAGTTTCATCATTTATATTAATTCTTTCAATTTTTTCTAATCCATTTAGCGTTACTAATTGAGACATAGCCGTCAAGGATAAACCATTTAAACTATTGATTTGTAAATTAGAAAAAACAGAAATATCATTAATGGGCAAGACCCTAACAATATGTTTTTAACTTTTTTCAAATTGCTTAAACTGCTAATATCTACTAATTCGGGGTTACTACCAAAGTTAATAGATCTCCCAATTGTACTTAATTGTTCCAGACCATTTACATTTTTTAAAGATGGATTATTACCTATACTTAAACTAGCACCAATAGTTTCTAAGCCTTCCAATCCGACTAAGGTTTCTAGAATAGTCTGAGTAATAATGATCGTACTATCTACTTGCCTAAGTCCTTTTAAATTTGCTAGGGAAATAATATCGGATAAGCTGTTTCCATTAGGGTTTCCAATCACTAAAGCGCCTGTAATGGTTTCACACCCACAAAAGGCATCGACTTCGGCTTGGGTACGCAATATCACATCGCCCTGACAAATCGCCGTATCACAAGGCGTTTCGTTACAATTGAGTAATATCTGTTCGACAGAACTACAGCCTGGCGCATTATTATTAATGGTAATATTTCCAGTTATTTGACCATTATTAACATCCTCATCCAAAAGTGGCGTTATCGTACAACAAGCTACTAACTTTGGATTGTCCTCTAGCATAAAGCGCCCATCCACAAAGGTTAATTGTTGCAAAGCATCTAGCGATTCAAGATTATCATTTTCACTAATCCAGACCCAGTCTCCTGTACTTTTTAAATTATTAAATCCATTTAAATTAGTTAATTGGTCATTATTAATAATCCAAAAAAAGCCAGTTAAACTCGTAACCGTTTGAAAAACATTTAGACTAGGACTGACCAGAACTGGATTATTTCTGATTTCTATCCCTGCTATTACTGTTTGTAGCTGACTCAATGCCGATAAATTTTGCAAGACTGGATTCCCATTAATGACAAGAATAAATATTTCTCTGAGGTTATCCAATCCTTTAAAATTGGTGAGCTTGCCCTGATTTTCGATAACCATGGTACCTATAGATTCAATTTGCTCAAACCCTTCTAAACTAACCACTAAAGGATTATCTTCCAATTGGATCGTAGTCAACTTGACCAAGTTAGCTAAATCTTTAAAATTTTTTAATTGCGTCCCTCTAATCCTTAATCCACCTCTAACTATTTTCAAATTCTGTAAAGCTGCTAAATTGGTAATATCATTCGGTGTGGCAAATTCTCCAATCAATAAACTACCCGCTATTTCCTCACAACCACAAAAAGCATCGACTTCTGCTTGGGAATTTAAGATGACATCTCTTGGACAAAAAGCAGGCGTACAGAAAGTACCAAAGACCGTAATTTCTCTTTGGTCAAAACAAATCAATTCCCAGTTTTCGTCATATAATTGAACATCCAAAAAATAAACACCATCGTTTAATTGGTTAAAATCTATTTCACTCCCACAATCAGTCGTACATTCCAGTAACAACTTGTATGTCTTATCAAACACTTTGATAATTTTATTGGGCGCATCAAAACCGCTGATGGTTAAGTCATTGTCTTGGATGTCAATTTTAAGGTCTGCACAGGGGGCATCATTTTCGTTATTTTGTCCATTTAACGATAAGTTATTCAGGAAAAAAAATACAACGAATAAACCTAGAAGGAGCAATCGAGTGTTCATAAAGTTTTTGTTTTTAATTATAGAAAAATGCAGGCAGGAAGTACAGCAATTAGGAACATTGCTATATTATTTTTAGCCTAATTAATTAGGTAAGTAAGTGGAAGAAAAGAGGGGGAAGTATTAGATAAAGGGCAAGTTAGGTAAAAGCAAGGAAAACTACAAGGAAAGATAGGGTAAGATGTTCGCATAAAAAAGCCCTCCAAATTCCGATGAAATTTGGAGGGCTACGTTTAGCATACAATCCTTTATAGTAAGCTATTTTTAAAATTTATATCCCACACTCAAATAAGTCCGAGCGCCACCAAACAAAAATGGCATTTTTGCCTCTAAGGAGTTTTCTGTACTCGTAAACTCTAATTTATTCGTCAAAGGCGAATCATCAATTTCAGCTATTAGGTCTGCTTTAATTTCTTCAAAATTAATGTCTTCTCCTAGCGGTGAAGTAAACGTTGTTTTTGAAGTATACCATTGAGCTGCCAAGCCTAAAATTCCCCAATCAATCACTATTCGGTCTTTAATCAACCATTGCATGCCAATTTGTCCACCTAAGCCAATGGCAGACAATTGAGTAACTACATTGGTAAAATTATCCTGAATATCAGCATTAAAATCTAGCTTATGGTTGGCATATCGGGCATAAGGTGCAAAATAAAAACCTCTACCAGCTCCTTTCTTTTTGCTGTAAAAACGATATTCACCGGTTGCTGTAATTCCAGAAAATTCAGGTGCAGAAATACTTTCATCCGTATTAAAAGCATCGTTAATGAAAGAAATAGGTTTTTGTGGTCGAATAAACCCAACGTTCAAAGCAACTGAATTTCGAGCAGATAAGATACGTTCGTAATTCAAAGTAATATTTCCGAAAGCTAGGTTAGGTAAATTTAACTTAACGATATTTCGTCTATCAGAAATAACTGGCGTCAATGATTCGGGTGCATCTCTCGGCGCTTTATTGGTCATTGCTTCCTTTTCTTTTTCAGCTTGTGCGCTTGCTTCATAATCAATGGGCGCCGCTGGTGCTGTTTCCTCATTCTCTGTCCCTTCCTTAGCCAAAGGTTCGTTCAATTCCCCAAACGGGTCATTTAAGACATCTTCTTCTTTAGCCGCCGCCGCTTCATTGATTGGTTCACTCATTTCCTCCCCGGTATCAGCTACTGTCGTTGTACGTTCTGCTTCAGGTGTAGTTGCCACTGATGCAGTACGCTCTACCCCATTATTTTCTACAGGAGAAACAATTGGATTAGTTTCTAATAATTCTATTAAATCTATTTCAAAATCTGTAAAGTCTAAATTTTGAAATTCTATCCGTTGTAAATACTGGTCTTTCTCGTTCAGCCATTTGGCCGCTAACTCACTTTCCATATAGTTTAAATCTCTCCCGTAATCAACAATTCGCTCTGCTCCACCATACGTTTTTTGTAATAATGTATTGCCCGCTAAATCGGTAACGGTCGCATTATAAACAGGTGTGGTTAAATCCGTTACGTAATAGATGGTTCCATTAGGTTTCTGTTCAAAACGAGTCTCTGTAATTTCCATACCTCGTTGAAAATCTACCACTACTTTAAGTTTCCCGTCTTTGGCAACTCGGGTCAAATCTCCTAAATCTAAATTGACGTGGTAGTAGGCAAAATTATTACCAAAGTCCGTAGAAAATGGTGTAGCTTCTACGCTATAGGTAATAATGGAGGAAGGCGATGTATTATTGGCCCATAAACAGCCAATTGCGCCCATTAATAAGTAGGTAATCAGTGATAGTTTTCTCATATCGCTAAATGGTTTTATGATGTGTGTAGTTTACGAATTTATAAAAATATGTAGTTAGTTTAATTAATCTAGTTGATGTGCAACAAAAAACCTAATGCAATATAGGTGAAAGCTATAAATACATTAAATATTTAGTGGCTAAAGGCTTGTGAGGGAAATTATGTGGGAGGTGCAAAGTGATGGAACATACAATTATTGAGTTTGTAATTCAGCTAATTATATATAGAAGTGCTTGTTATAATTAATGTCTCTGTAAGTATTGAACTATAAAGGTAAAAGTTCCATACCGCTTTCGCAAATTTCTAATCTAAAAATAATCTAGTAAACGACAGTATTTGTCATAAAGTGGTACAACACTCCTACTATATAGATGTTTGTTTTCTATATTTGCCGACCGCTAATCAATCTTTTAAAAAAAATTATGAAAAAAAATATACTACTACTATTGTTTATTACGCTAACTAGCACTCTTTTTTGTCAAAAAATAGTAGATGTTGAGCTACAAGAAACGCTAACTAAAGAGGAGTTAGCGGCTGTATTCTTAGGATTTAGCGTCAATAATGGCATCGAAGCTTATAAGGTTCTATATGAGACTATAGATACAGATGGCACAATTGACACCGCATCAGGATTAATGGTACTCCCGATTCTTGATAGCCCTTTTAGGCAACTTCCGTTCTTAGCTTATCAACATGGCACCGCAAGTAATCGAACCGCCGTCCCGTCCAATATGGAAAATGGAGAAAGAATACTGATTTATTATTTTGCTGGACAAGGATATTACACAACTGCTGCCGATTACCTAGGTTTAGGAGAATCGAGACGAGTCATCCATCCTTATGTTCACGCAGATACAGAAGCAAGTGCTGCTATTGACTTAGTAAAAGCCGCAAAAACGTATACAGACCAACAAGATTTATTAAATAGCGGTCAGTTATTTATCACCGGCTATTCGCAAGGAGGGCATGCTGGAATGGCGATGCACAAAGCAGTAAATGAAACGGGCATAGACGGACTAGAAGTTGCTGCAGGTAGTCACATGTCTGGTATTTACAATATGAGTGGAGAACTTTTAAATGCCTCTATTTCCGAAGAGGTTTATTTATTTCCGTCTTATGTAGCTTGGATAATTGTAGGCTACCAAAGTGTTTATGGTAATTTATACAATGAATTAAGTGATATTTTTCGGCCTGCTTATACCCCATTAGTTCAGAGCTTTATAGATGGTACCACCACTCGGAGTGATTTAAATGATTTGTTAATTGCGGAACTAGAAAAAAATGAAGGCGCTTCTATTCCAAGATTCCTCTTTACCGATACTTTTATAGCCTCATTTGAAGGAGATGTCAACGGGCCTTTTCAAACAGCCTTAAGAGATAATAACTTGTTCGATTGGGTGCCAAATGCTCCGATGCGCATGATGTATTGCACAGCAGATGATCAGGTTGCTTTCACAAATTCTACTTTTACAGATTCTGTCATGAATGCCAATGGAGCAATGGATGTCCTGTCCGTTGATGTCAATAGTAGTGCAGATCATGGTGGTTGTGTAATTCCAGCAGTTTTTGCGACCAATATTTTTTTCGAACAATTTGCTAAACGAGACTTGGTATTGAGTACCAAAAATGTTGATCAACAATTAAAATTTCAAGTACATCCAAATCCTGCAACGGATTACCTTACTTTAAATTTTAATAATATTGATGCAGGTGTGCAAGCGTATCAATTGCAGCTAATTAATATTAGTGGACAAACCGTGGCAACACAGCAGGCAAATAATTTACAAAATTTCACCTTTCCATTGAACGAAATATCAAGTGGCTTGTATTTAATGCAGGTTCAATCCGAAAATGGATTTTGGACAGAAAAAATACTCATTAAGTGATGAATTAAGTGATGAGTGATGAGTTATCCGCTCAACACTCATCACCCATCACTCATCATTTATAACTTACTTTCATGACAACTAATTGGATTGGTTTTGAGGAGATTCCTCAATTTTCTTTTAAAGATGTTTCTTACACCAACGAATTACCAGCTTTAAGACCTTTTTATAAATATGAGCCTTCTATTGAGGGCTTTGCTGAAGCGATTAAGGATAGAGTGAAGACCAAGATTGACAGAGCTACTTTAGTCAAAACCTTACAAGCGCAATATCAAGATTTATCTGCTGCGCCATTAGTGGATACACATATTCAAGCATTAGCCAATCCAAATGCTTTTACGATTATTACTGCTCACCAGCCTAGTTTGTTTACAGGGCCATTATATTATATTTACAAAATCATTTCGGTGATTCATTTATGCCGTAAATTAAAGACCGCTTATCCTGATTATCAATTCATTCCAACTTTTGTCACCGGTGGAGAAGATCATGATTTTGAGGAAGTTAATTACGTCAATTTATTTGGCAAAAAATTATATTGGCAGAACGAATTAAAGGGGTCAGTAGGCATGATGTCTACCGAGGGCCTCGCTCCTACCCTAGCCCAATTAAAAGAGATTTTAGGCGATTCAGAAAAAGCAACAGAAATATTTGGTATTATTGAAAATGCCTATACCCAAAATAAAGTTTATTCTAAAGCAACCGTTCAACTCGTTCATGAATTATTCAAAGAGTATGGTTTGGTCGTTGCTAATATGAATCATCCCGATTTAAAACGACTTTTCATTCCACAAATTAAGGAGGAGATTTTTAATCAGCCCTCTCAAGCGTTGATACAAGCAACTGCCGACCAATTAGGCGAAATTGACTTTAAACCACAGGCTTATCCAAGAGAAATTAACTTTTTCTACTTAAGAGAAAACCTCAGAGAGCGTATCGTTTTTGAGGATGGTTTCTACAAAGTCTTAAATACCGATTATCAATTTACCAAAGCTGAAATAGAAGCAGAAATTGATGCGCATCCAGATTTTTTTAGCCCGAATGTAATTATGCGACCAATTTATCAGGAGGTCGTTATGCCGAACTTAGCCTATATTGGCGGTGGTGGCGAAATCGCTTATTGGTTAGAACGAAAAAGTCAATTTGCGCATTTTGATATTCAATTCCCTATGCTTATTCGTCGAAATTCGGTGATGTGGCTGGATAAAGGAACGACTAAAAAATTGCGCAAACTAGATATTAGTGTCCATGATTTATTTCAAGATACCGATAGCGTGATTCGTTTATTTGTCGAAAATCAATCTTCCAAAGCCTTAGAAATTAATCAGGAACGTGCACAAATTAGCCAAGCTTTTGATGCCATTACCGAAAAAGGTAAAAAGATTGACCCTACTTTAGCTAAAGCTTTCTCGGCGGAAAAAGCCAAATTACTCAAAACACTAGGGCAATTAGAAGGTCGATTGATTCGTGCGGAAAAACAAAAGTATGAAGTGGCTTTAAATCAGATTCGAGGTATAAAAGATAAGTTGTATCCTAATAATGGCTTGCAAGAACGACATGATAATTTGTTAAGTCTCTATCCAAGATATGGTCGTGCTTTTTTTGATTTTTTGTTAGAACATTTGAATCCTTTGGAGAAGAAGATGTTGGTGGTTTTGGATGAGTAAGGTTTAGAAGAGATTTATTTATCATAAAAAGGGCGTAATAATAATAAATCCCATAAAGTGTTTAAAGCATTTATTTCCAGCTCATAATAATGATGGGTATCGCCGTCTGGGTCTAAAAAAATTTCAAAGTCATTATCTTGAAAAATAACTGCATCTCGCTCAGTTAATTTGCCCCAGATATGCGGTTCTTCTAGGTATGCCCCAAAATAAAAGAAGCTATCATCCCATAGCATTTTTACATTAGTTTGGAAAAGAGGTAAAGGTTTGAGGTTTCCTTGAATATCTACAAAATCGGTTGTTGCTGCTGTTCTTTGCCAAATTGTTTCGGTTAGTTTTCCATCAATAGTCAATATGCTGTCTGTTTTATAACAAACATAATTTTGGGGTTGGTAAGGAATTGGGTGCGTATAATTGATTTTTTCAAGCTTTGTGTTTTGACAACTAAAGCAGGTAAACAATATTGGCAGCCAAAAAATAAATTTAATTTTCAATTGTTCAGCATTTTTAATATTAGGCTTTATTCTATTGACTACTGCACCCTACTATTTTTTATAGCTAATTTTTGTAGGATAGCGTAAATAAAAAAGCGGTACGGTTAAAATCAACCGTACCGCTTTTTTGTATATTTCAAATTCAGTAAAATTATTACAATTTTTAACTCAACACCTTCTCTTTCTTCTTCTCCGCCCCATTCAATTCCATACTATCTCCATTCACCGTCCGAGATTTATCAAAAAAGTAAAGCAAATCCGAAATAGTTGCTTGCAAATCTTTTCGGTCAATGATAAAGTCTAGGAAACCATGCTCTAATAAAAATTCGGAGCGTTGGAAACCTTCAGGTAAATCTTTTTTAATCGTTTCTTTGATAACTCTTGGACCAGCAAAACCAATTAAGGCTTTAGGTTCAGCAAAATTAATATCGCCTAGCATAGCATAAGAAGCTGTTACACCACCTGTCGTAGGATCGGTCAGAAAAGAAAAATAAGGAATACCCGCTTTAGCTAACATCGATAACTTAGCAGAAGTTTTTGCCATTTGCATCAAGGAAAAAGCAGATTCCATCATTCTAGCACCACCTGATTTAGAGATAATCATCAATGGTGTTTTATGCTTGATGCAATAGTCAATCGCCATGGAAATTTTCTCTCCTACCACGGACCCCATAGAACCACCAATAAAGCTAAAATCCATCGCAGCTATCACGAGTGGACGCCGACTTACTTTTCCATGTGCTACCGTCATAGCATCTAATAGTTCAGTTTTCTTTTTAGCCGCTGCTAAACGGTCATCATAATTTTTTAAATCCGTAAAGTTTAAAAAATCCTTGGAAACCAAATTTGGAAAGAGTTCGGTATATTTCCCATCAAAGATAAGCTCAAAATAATCATCAGAACCTATTCGAATATGGTAATTACAATGTGGACATTTGAGAAAATTTTCTCTCAACTCCTTCATCGTACTCGTTTCTTTACACTCTTTACACTTATACCATACCCCTTCTGGAGCTTCTTTTTTTTGCTTAGTCGCTGTTGTAATACCTTCTTTTAAACGTTTGAACCAACCCATGCCGCTCAGTTTTGCAGTTTCGACTGTTTAAAAAAATAAAAATTAAAATAAACGAATAAAATTATTGGCTATTTTCTAACCCATACAATATTGTTTGAGTTTAGAAAAAAAGAATCCTATTATAAAATAGTCGCAATAAATTCTAAAGTATAAATTTAACTTTCATTAACTTTATAGATTAAAAATAAAAATCTATAAAATACTAATAAACAGTAAATTAAAATTTAGTTATTGTTTAAACACATCAAATAGACACTTAAGTGGAGCTTGATTTTTAATCAATCCAACCGCAAATATAGAAATCTATTAGAAACAATTAAGTTTAAATATTCTTTGAGTCGCAATATTCTAAGTAAAAGTTGTTGTAATCTTAACTGGTAGTATTTGGCAATTTTTTCCTAAATTGCTGAAAATCAAGTCTTATCCGATAATTAATCCTATCTGAAAAAATAAAAATAAGCTAAAAAGTGCTATAATTTTTATTTTTTAATGATTGAAACATTAATATAGGGCTTCTTTTTTGATTCTAATTTATATTTAATAAGATTTTTACAACTGAGTAAAAAATTATATCAACCAAAACAAAAATCATGCAACGAAGAAAATTTTTAAGCCATTCTGCCATCGGATTAATAGGAGTCCCTTCCATTGTGCAGGCTGCCAATCCACAACCTTTGTCTACTTATTTTTCAGCGGATAGAACCACCATTTTATTCCAAGGAGATTCAATTACAGATGCTGGTAGAAAAAAAGACCGCTATTACGCTAATGATGCATCGGGCATGGGGCTTGGTTATGTCCATCATATTGCGACCGCTCTTTTAGGACAAAATCCAACTAAAGACATCAGATGCTATAATCGGGGGATAAGTGGTCATAAAGTGTTCCAATTAGCGAATCGTTGGGAAGACGATTGTCTACAAATTCAACCTGACATTTTAAGTATATTAATTGGAGTGAATGACTTTTGGCACACCTTAGATTGGGGCTATAAAGGCACCGCAGAAGTTTACGAAAAAGATTTTCGAGCTTTATTAGAACGCACAAAAAAGGCAATACCAAACGTCAAATTAATCGTTGCCGAACCTTTTGTATTGAGAGGAACTGCTATCGTAGAAGAAAAATGGTATCCCGCTTTTTCCGCTTATCAAAAAGCAGCTAAGTCCATTGCTAATGATTTTGGTGCGGCCTTCATTCCACTACAATCTGTATTTGATAAAGCCTTGGAAGTCGCTCCTGTGAGTTATTGGTGTCCTGACGGCGTGCATCCTTCTTTGGCAGGTGGTTACTTGATGGCAGAGGCTTGGAAGGCGGTGTTGGAGATGTAAAATACAAAGGTATAAAGGTGTAAGGGTACAAAGGTATAGAGGTTCGTATTTAGACTATGTAAACCTTTATACCCTTGTACCTCTATACCTTTTAACCTCTATTGAATAGCATACTCCAACAAATAATCATAATAAAATTGGCATTCTTCTGCCAGTTTCGCTAAATCGCCCGAAAGAGTCACTTCTTTTGGAACGTAAGGAATAAAACCAGTCGATTGATGCACATTCGCATACCAATCCTTTGCCCAAATACCATCTGCTTTAATTGGACCTGCTTCCCATTGCAACATTTGTTCATCAAAAGGAATACCTAATTGTTGGCAAAGTTGAGCTAATACTTTCGGCGGATTGAGTAATAATTTTCTGGCATCAATTACAGCTGCTAATTTATTTGCTTTTTTCAAACGCTGAAAAAGGTCATATTGCATTTTGATGCCAATGTCTGCAATCGTTGGGTTTTCAATAATTTTAGTATAAGAAGCAATGATTCGGCTGGGGTCTCTAATTAATAAGATATTTTCCGTTCGTTCAGTAAAATCTAAATCTAAGGCTATGAGGTGATGGGTCATTTGTTTGAAGAGGGCAATTTCGGTATCGTAGTCTCCGAAAATGATATTATCCACCACCCTTTGCCCATCATTTTCCATTTGATCTAAAATCTCTGTCGTCACGGGATGAATGGCTTTAGAGGTCGTTTTACTCAAATAATGGGCATATAAAGGTTCATCGACCACTGTTGTATCTTTTCTTTGAGCAAAAGCATACATAAAGGCAGTAGATACATTTCTTGGGCTAGACCAAACGTTTATTCGTTTTGTAGGCATCTTTTCTTAATTTTCAATTTATAATTTTCAACAAGAACTTTAAGAAATCGAAAAATATAAATTTTAAATTGAAAGTTTATAATTTTAGTAAAATTTAGAACACTTCAAAATTACTGGATGCTTTATCAATTTTACAAAATCAAACTGAATTGTTGACTTCATTCAATATAAAATATTGATTATCCAATAGATAACACGTTGGCTAAAGCCAATAACCCTATGTATAAAAGAACCGTTTATCCTTAATCAAAATCTTTATCATGGCACTTTCTGCAAAGGAATATTATAAAATCACTTGCACGCTTTTTGAAACGCATGCTAATCCAGTAGATGCCGAAGCGATGCTTAAGTATATGCGAAATCAATTTGCCTTTTATGGGCTCAAAGCGCCGATACGCCGAGCCATTGAAAAGGAAATAATTAAAGAATATGGTTTACCTAGTATTGAGCAATTACCTGAATTACTGGATTTAATGTGGGCAGATGAGCATCGAGAATTACAACATTTTGGGATGGATATCCTAGACAAGCAGATCAAAAAAGTAGATGAAAATTTCATCGCTATTTTAGAAAAATTAATCACCACTAAATCTTGGTGGGACACGGTAGATATGATAGCGGTTCGATTAGTTGGAACACTTTGCAAACGATTTCCTGAAATGGTGCCTGACTATCCCAATAAATGGATGGCTTCTAATAATAGGTGGCTGCAACGAACCTCCATTATTTTCCAATTAAAACATAAAGAATCGACCGATACCGATTTATTATTTGATTATATTTTGCAATTAAAGCATTCCAAAGAATTTTTTATCCAAAAGGCTGCAGGTTGGGCATTACGAGAATATTCTAAAACAGATTGGGAATTGATTCATGATTTTATTGAAGCACATCCTGATTTAGCGCCTTTGACTCGTCGGGAAGGATTGAAATGGATGAAAAGTAAAGGGGTTTTGTAATTTGTTGCCTTGTTGTCGGTAGAACATGGCAACAAGGCAACATCTTAACGCTTAATTTTACTCCGATTTTATAGAATCAATCGGATTGGCAATAGCGGCTCTAAAAGCTTGAAAGCCAACCGTCAAGCATAGGCTGTGCAAACGAGGCTAAAAAGTTCCCCAACTTTTTACAAGAAA
>JAFMDF010000263.1 GCA_017857395.1 Bacteroidota bacterium
TTGTAATGGGGTCATCCATTGCCATAGGCGAATCATTCTCAGGATTCACAGTAATGGTGACCGTGGCCGTATCACAAAGACTAGGAATGCCATTGTCACAGACTTCATACTGAAAAGAATCTGTACCTTCAAAATTTGGATCAGGGGTATAAGTGAAAGTGCCATCAGGATTGATGGAGACTGCCCCATTATCGGGTTCGTCTACAGGCGTAGTGCTAACAACTAAGTTGTCTCCTTCAGGATCTGTATCATTCGGTAAAAGCGAGCCAGTAACAGGCATATCTTCATCCGTCGTAATTGGATCATCTACAGCCATAGGTGGATCATTTACTGCCCCAACAAAAATAGTTACAGTGGCGGTATCACAAGCTACAGGATTTCCATCATCACAGACTTCATACTCAAAACTATCTGTACCATTAAAGCCACTATCGGGAGTATAAGTATAAGTGCCATCAGGATTAAGCGATAGCATTCCATTATCAGGTTGGTCAATTGGAGTCGTATTTACTACGAGGTTATCATTTTCAATATCTATATCATTGGGTAATACAGTTCCATCGACGGGCGTATCTTCATTGGTGTTATTCGTATCATTTATTGCTATTGGTGCATCATTTACTGCGGTTACGGTAATAGAAACTATAGCAGTATCACAAAGGCTAGGCGTTTGGTCATCACATACTTGATAAGTGAAAGTATCTGCTCCAAAATAATGCGCATCTGGCGAATAAAGATAAGAGCCATCTGGATTTAAATTAATAGTACCATTATCAGGACTACTAATTAAAACAAGATTTAAAATAAGATCATTTCTATTAGGGTCAGAATCATTGCCTAGAATCGTACCCATTACAGGCGTGTCTTCTAAAGTAGTATTATTATCATTGAGGGCTATGGGACGATCATTAGGAACATTAATAGTAACCATTGTTGTATCACAAAGGCTAGGACTTCCATTATCGCAGATGATATATTCAAATTGATCAGTACCCAGAAAATCGACATTTGGTGTGTAAAGTATGCTATCGCTATTTAAAATAGAGATAACACCATTTGAAGGCGGAGTGTTTGGATTTAGGCTAGTTGTTAACACACCGTTTTCTGGATCACTATCATTGTCTTGTACATCAATAGTTATCGCTGTTTCAAAAGGAGTCGTATGATTATCTGCAATAGCGATAGGTGCTTGATTTTCAGTACTAATAGTGACGGTTGCTGTATCACAAAGGATCGGTGAACCATCATCACAGATAATATAATCAAAGTTATCTGTACCAGAAAAACCTATTCCAGGCGTATAAATTATATCGTTGCCACTTAGTGTCGCCATACCATTAGCTGGGCCATTATTGGCATCTAAAGTCGTTGTGAGTATACCATTTTCGGGATCACTATCATTATCTTGCACGGGAATATTAATAGCTATTCCAGATTGAGTGGAAGTTAAGTCATTTTGAGCAATTGGGGCTTGATTTAAAACAACTACGTCTACCTTGGCGGTATCACATTTATTGGGTGTGCCATCGTCACATACAATATACTCAAAACTATCATTACCCATAAAATCAGTATCAGGAGTATATTGAATATTATTTCCTACAATTGATACCATACCATTGGATGGACCATTATTGACAGCTAATGCGGTTGTGAGTGTACCATTTTCAGGATCAGTATCATTGCCTTGAACGGCTATAATAATTGATTGATTAGAAAGGGTGGTATCACGGTCATCTACGGCATTAGGTGCTTGATTGTTTATGTTAACCGTAACAGTAGTGGTATCACAAAGTATTGGTGTACCATTATCACAAATAACATAACTAAATTCATCACTTCCAGTCTCATTTCCAGTAGGCGTATAAATAATATCTGTTCCATTAACACTAACTGTTCCTTTAGAAGGAGGGTTGGTGGCATCTAAGTTAGTCGTTAAATCGTGATTTTCTGGATCAGAATCGTTAGCCTGAACGGGGATGGTTATAGGGCTACCCGCTATTGTGAAAATAGTATCAGGAGTAGCAATAGGCGCACTATTTTCTACCGTTATGGTAACCATAGCCGTATCACAGAACATAGGGTTTCCATTGTCACAAATGTAGTACTGAAAAATATCTATTCCTGTAAAATTTGGATTAGGGGTATATTGAATATCATTTCCTAGAATAGCAAGGGTGCCATTATCAGGTTCATTCGTTGAGTCTAACCCCGTTGTTAATGGGTCATTATCTGGGTCAGAATCATTATCTTGAACATCAATTAGAATAGCTACATTCGCAGGAGTTGTGCCTTGATCGTCAGCTGCATCTGGTATTAAATTACAAACAATTATTCTGATAGGAAAGCAAGTAGGCGTACTAATGCCGCAATTATTCATTGTTTCTATACAAATATTAGAGAGTCCTGGATTAGCATTTGTCCAGTCAACGATAATCATGGTATCACCAAGATTACTTGCTATAGTTGCTCCAGCAGGAATACTCCAATTATAAGTATCTACAAAAGGTAAGGTGTTGACGTAGAAAGTGTCTAAAGAAATGGAAGTACAAACAGTATCTTCCATTAATAAATCAACGGTCAAAATAGTAGGGCTTGAAAATGCGGAAGGCACTTCAAGCATAGGCAACAATCTTTTTGAACCAAAATTGTATGCATTCTCTCCAAAACTGTGATTAATACTTAGTGAAATTAGCACTAAACTTAGTAAAAATCTTAGTTGTACTGACGTAGCTTTCATCATTAAAGTCATCTTTTGTATTTTCTCAAGGGCCTAAAAGTATATCGGATTTTACGTTAACTTTAACTTCAGATTACAAGGAAAAAATAGGGTATTAACTTATTTAGAATACCTTACCTATTTAAAATTTTCACTATAAAGTGTTGTTTATTAGGAGTGAATAACATTTCATAGTGCACATGAATTAAATAATTTATAATATTCTTAATTTTAATACATTTCCAAAGTCATGCCATAATACCTAAAAAATAAGAATAGGAAAAGGATAAATAGATATGATTTTTTAATGTTATGTGTGCTATTTATCCTTAATCTCTTTTTTAGATTTTATCAAAATTCTGATAAAACAGATACTTAATTATTTTTGAGTAATTTATATAAGTGATTTCTGTTTTATATGTATAGCGTAATAGAAATAGGAAGAAGCCTGTATTAGATATCTTTCTAATGTTTTGATTGTATTTATTCAGAAAAATTAGGAAAAATATCCTATTAATTTATAGAGAGAAAATTCGGCTGGACAGAAAAATTGTAACTATTTACTAGGAGTTTTGAGAAGGGAATATTAATCCACTATTATCTAAGGACAATAGTATCCACAAGCAACTAAATAATTTATTTGCAATTACTGTCTTTAAACCATACTATAAATAATACAACAAGTTATCCTAAATAATAATGAATAGAAAGGTTAAATTGACAAACCCTTTTACTTATTAGAATTATGTATTTATTCAAAAATTGAAAATTTAGAGGGGAGACTAATAAACCTGATTAAAAAGCGTTTTTATTATTTGTTCGTACTGTTGATTTTATTAAAAGTAGTTTTAGGTTTATTCTCTAAATATAAATTAGAGGGAATGTTTGGTGTTTATGTTATTGTAACTAAAGCCTATGCAAGTATTTTATTGGCTGTCACAATTTAAGATAATAAGACAAAATTTATGCCAGACTTTTTTTTAAAAGTCGCAACTACTACCGTTGACTTTTAACCATTTTTCTTTTTCTTTATAATCAGGCATCACTGCTTTTACTAATTTCCAAAATTTAGGGGAGTGATTCATTTCTAGTAAATGAGTTAATTCATGAATAATGACATAATCAATCACATCATTTGGTGCAAATAAGAGGCGGGTGGATAGATTAATGTTTCCTCTAGTGGAACAACTACCCCAATTAGACGAATTATATTTTAGATTAACACTTTTAATATCTTTTTGAAAATGAACTTGATTTAAAGTTTGCACCCTTTTAGCAATTTCTGGATGAAAATGTTTACCAATAACTCTACTTAATAAGGTTTTGATACTTTTATTTAAGGCGAATGGATGGGCATCTTTGACTAATTTTAGATAAATAATATTGTCTTTAAGATTCGCACCGAACGTTTTTCTATCTTCATAAGTAACGACTAATTTATAACTACGTTCTCCTACCGTTACGGTATCTCCTGTCTTATAAATTTTTGGAAAAAAACGTTTCCGCAAGACCTCATTACCTTCAAACTGTTTTTCTACCCAACGGGTAAACCATCCAAATTGATTTTTTTTCTGTTTTTTATCCATTTGAATCGGCAAACGTAAAATAGCAGCGGTTTTGCCAATAGATACTCGGACATTACTTCTGTATTCTTGATATATTTTTGCTGGAATTGATTGACCTTCAATTTCCAAGAAGGTATTTTGTAATTTCTTCATATACACAATTGGTAATCTCCCTTACGGCTATTTTATAATAAATCAAAATTTATAAGGTCATTAAGTACTTAAAATTTAAGGGTGAATGGAGCAACTTTAACTACTTATAATGGATACAATTTTGAATTGTTTTCTTAATAATTTGAATTAAAAAGAGTTTGGTTGAAGAATTTGGAGTTTTCCTGTTTTTCTTTTGAAAGGTACTAATAATTATTGGAAATTTAGTATAAAATTAAGGAAAATTACTAAAATTCAAGATATTCTATCTTATAAGATGTAAACGGACGAAAAGAGATTAAGTTTTAGTCTAGGCTTGAGTATTCAAATTAAGCGCATCAAATTTATATTAGATACTATCGGAAAAGTATTTACTTTCAAAGTCAAAGAAATTTCATTTTTCTTGAATTCCTTTTTATATTGAGGACTTTAACTACACACAGATTATTGTTTTATAAAGTTGGTAGACATTATCAAAGACTAAGTACTGTGACAAAAATAAACGAATAATTTTTAAATTAAAAGATAGCTGCTGGTTAGGATTTGTAATCCGACACCTTTATTGGCTCGCCTCTGGCGAGTTTAGAGCATCTATCTTTTGATAATTCAACTAACAATACTTGCCAGAGGCAAGAAAAATAGAGGTGGCGGACTAATCCCGATAGTTATCGGGAAACCAGCAACCTTTTTTTAGTTGTTAACTTATTTTTGTCCGACTATTTAGCTATAAAACGATAATCAAATTTTTCAAAATTATCAATGGGACAGACAATTGTAAAAATAGAAGAAAGCTGGAGGAAAGCCTTGCAAAAAGAATTTGACCAACCTTATTTTAATACTTTAATTCAGTTTTTAAAAAGTGAAAAAAATAAAGGAAAAACGATTTACCCTCCAGGTCCGCTAATTTTTAATGCTTTCAATACGACCCCATTAAGTAATTTAAAAGTAGTGATTTTGGGGCAAGATCCTTATATTAAGCCTAACCAAGCAATGGGCTTATCCTTCTCTGTACCTAAAGAGATACGAACGCCCCCTTCTTTAAAAAATATTTATAAAGAATTGAACACAGATTTAGGTTTACCCATCGTCAACCATGGAGACTTAACCGCTTGGGCAAACCAAGGTGTTTTTCTGCTCAATGCGGCACTAACCGTAGAGGCAGGAAACTCAGGCGCCCATTTAAAAAAAGGTTGGGAACAATTTACAGATGCGGTAATTCGCTTAATTTCTGAAGAGCGGGAACATATCGTTTTTATGCTCTGGGGAAATTTTGCCAAAGCCAAAGGAGAACTAATTGACGCCAATAAACATCTGGTTTTAAAAGCAGCACATCCTTCGCCCTTAGCGAGAGGGGCTTATTTTGGTAGTAAACATTTTTCTCAAGCGAATACTTACCTAGAAAATAAAGGACTTGGGGCAATAGATTGGACTTTGTAAATAACAGTTGAAGATATGGAAACAATTGAATCGTCAGAACGGACAAATTATCAGAAAAGGATAAGAAATGGACTGACACAGAATGGATTTGCTATCCATAATGCGCTGTTTTCTAATCAAGAAATGGCGCAATTAGCAACATTAATTGAGACCGCTAAAAGCACCGATGATAAGTTTGCCATTCGTCAATTCTTTGAAGTTGTTCCATTGGCAAAACAACTTGTTTTTAATACTGATTTTCAATTGTTTTTTCAACAAATTTTTGGTAAAGACTATTTTTTAGTGAAAGCCATTTATTTTGATAAGCCACCTTCGGCTAATTGGATAGTTCCTTGGCATCAAGATTTAATGATAGTGACGAATCAAAAAGTAGCGTATGAAGGATATACCAAATGGCGATTAAAAAATGGAATACATTACGTGCAACCACCGATTGAATTTTTAGAAAATATGATAACGGTTAGAATACATTTAGACGATTGTACGAAGGCGAATGGCGCTTTAAAGGTAATTCCTGCTTCCCATAGCAATGGAGTTTGCAAAAAATTAGACTTTACCCAAGAAAAATCAGTTATTTGTGAAGTGAAGCGGGGAGGCGTCTTATTAATGAAACCACTCTTATTTCATGCATCGAAAAGAACAACGAATAATTTGAATAGACGCATTGTTCATTTGGAGTTTGCTAGTAAAGAATTAAAGACTCCCTTAACCTATAGAGAAAGAATTAACTTTAGTAATTAATGTTGAAAAATTCAATCATTCCATATAAGATACCTATTCTAGTAGTTTTAGCGGGGATTGCCATTATTTGTGGTTATCAAATGTTACACTTGCCTTTATGGGGGCATCGACCACTCGTTTTCTTTAGTGCGGTTTGGGCGTTTATAATTATTGCAGTAGCAGATAAGTATTCCAAATTACCTCAAAATGGGCGTTTTTTGGGTTTAGCTACGCTTAGTGGAATTTTATTAGGTTTTGGGTTTCCTATTTCTCCTTTGACACCATTGATGTTTCTGGGTTTTGTTCCGTTATTGATGATTGAAAAAGAGATAGCAGATTCTAGAGAAGCACCTGCTAAATGGGAAATTCTTAAATATAGTTACCACGCTTTTGTCGTTTGGAATATTATCGCCACCTATTGGGTCGCCAATGCTTCTTCTTTTGCGGCTAGTTTTATTGCAATATGGCTGAATTCCTTTTTTATGAGCATTCCTTTTGTCCTATTCCATCAAACAAGGAAAGTGATGCCTCGCAATTTTATGTACATTGCTTTTATTGCGAATTGGTTATCATGGGAATATTTGCATTTACGTTGGGAAATTTCTTGGCCTTGGTTAACTCTAGGCAATAGTTTTGCCCAGTACCCAAGTTGGGTGCAATGGTATGAATATACAGGCGTTTTTGGTGGCTCTCTTTGGATTTTATTAGCCAACGTATTGATTTTTAGATGGATAGTAAACCCATTGTGGCAAGAAAAAAGTAAGGTGTCTCGAATCCATATTTTGAAAATTGGCGCTTTAATTGTGTTACCAATTATTGGTTCTTTATGGCGTTTTTCTACTTATGAATCAGAAGGGAAGGCAGTAGAAGTGGTGGTCGTTCAACCAAATTTTGAACCACATTACCAAAAATTTAAAGTCTCCAAATTTGTCCAATTAGACCAATTCTTAACTTTATCAAGGAGCAAATTAACTCAGCAAACAGAATATCTAGTTTTTCCAGAAACGAGTTTTGACCGCATTGATAAAGACAGAATGAACCGCCTCCAAGTATTTGAAAAATTGCAGGCATTGATTAATGAATATCCTAAATTGAAATTAGTGATGGGCGTTGATGCGTATCAAATTTTTAGAAAGGAGGTGCCCGAAAGACGTTCTATGAGGCAACAAAAAGATACAAAAACAGGAGAAATTTTCAATTGGGAAGCTTATAACGCTGCGGTTCAATTAGAAAGTGGCAACAAAGAGATACAATTTTATAAAAAAGGACGATTTGTTCCTGGTGCAGAAATATTTCCATACCCTAATTTTTTCTTTTTTGTAACTCCGATTGTAAACCAATTAGGAGGCACCGTTGCAGGATTAGGCACCCAAGAAAAGCGCATCCCCTTTTCAAGTGAAACAGGAAAAGTAGGTGCAGCAATTTGTTACGAATCGGTATACGGAGAATTTTTTAATGGTTATGTTAGAAATGGAGCGAATGCTATTTTTATTATTACGAATGATGGCTGGTGGGATGATACACCGGGTTATCAACAGCATTTAAAATTTGCTAGTTTGAGAGCCATAGAAACTAGAAAAGGTATTGCTCGCTCTGCCAATACAGGTACTTCTGCTTTTATCTCTCAAAAAGGAGAAATTTTACAAGGTACCAATTATGAAGAAGCTGCGGCTATTCGAGGAAACCTTCAATTCAATGATACCAAAACTTTTTATGTACAATGGGGGGATATGATAGGTAGAATAGCTATTTATATTTTTGTTTTATTATTATTGAATACTTTTGTAAAAGGGAAATTAAAGAAACAGGATTAAGTCAATCAATTAAAATTAAAAATTTAGCGTACTATGAAAAACGAATATATATTTTTAGGATTATTCTTTGTTTGCAGTATTTTACTCAGTTGTGTAAGTACTGACAAATACCAAGAATTGGTTCAGGTAAAAGAATACTTAGAGCAAGAAAATCAACGACTGACGAGTCAAGATGAAGAAAATAGAGATTTGCGGTCAAAAGATAGACAACAAAAATTAGCCTATGATAAAGCACAGGCAGAAATTGCAGAATTAAAGGCGAGTTTTAATAGCCTTAATCGCAATTATGAGGATTTAGCCAATCGTTATAATACCTTGATTGCTAATAATAAACAACTAGGCAGTGGCTCAGCCAACGAAAAACAATATTGGGAAGAAGCTTTAGCTAAAAAGCAATTAGAATTAGAAGATAAAGAACGCCAAATGCAAACCCTTCGCTATACGTTGGAACAAAAGGATAAACAAGTTAAAGAATTATTGCAAATAATACGAGCGAAAGAGGGAAATTAAAAACTTCAACCTCAAATTCAACTTCAATCTCAACTACTTATGTTTAATTTTGAAGTTATAATCTTATCAACACTTTAGAGGATAATGAGTTGAAATTCTGATTAAACTTCGAATATTAACTCATTAACCTCATTTTCTTATCAACTTATTACCTTCTTTTATAAAATGCCTATTCTCAAATCGAGCTATGCTAAGCCATCTTTTCCTTATAGTAATGGACATACACAAACTATTTTTCCCTCCATGTTTCGGAAAATTGAGAAACCAGTTTATGAAAGAGAACGATTGGAATTGAAAGACGGAGATTTTGTTGATTTGGATTGGTTTAGAAAAGAGAGCGACCAGTTAATTATTCTAACACATGGCTTAGAGGGAAGTTCCGAGCGCCATTATGTCAAGGAAACAGCTAAATTGTTTCATGAAAAAGGGTGGGAAGCTTTGGCGTGGAATTGTCGGTCTTGCAGTGGGGAAATGAATCGTAAACTTCGAATGTATAATCATGGAGACATAGCAGACATAACAGAAGTTATTGACTATGCGACAGCTAAAAAGCAGTATCAAACGATTGTTTTAGCAGGATACAGTATGGGAGGGAATATTGGCATGAAATACCTTGGCGTCAACGGCAAAAATACACCAGAAAATATAAAAGTATCCATTAATTTTTCTGCACCAACAGATTTATTATCTAGCGTGAAATTGTTAGATGAGCCTAAAAGTTGGTTTTATAGTAAACGGTTTCGCCATAAAATCTGGACGAAAATTCAAATCAAAGCGAAACAATTCCCAGGAGTAGTGAATTTAGAAAATTATAAAAAAGTAAAAAGATGGGAAGATTTTGATAATTATTTTACAGCACCTGTCAACGGTTTTGAAAGTGCACAAGCCTTCTATCGGTTTGCCTCTGCTAAATTTTTTATGACAGATATTTCTATTCCAACCCTATTGGTCAATGCCAAAAATGACCCTATCCTAACGCCTGATTGTAATCCTACTGAATTGGCAAAAAATAACCCTAATTTCTACTTGGAAATGCCTGAACATGGCGGACATGTAGGCTTTACAGCTACAAAAGGCACTTATTCTTATATGGCGCTGCGAGGTTGGGAATTTGTAAAGCAACAACGCAACATGGCAACCTTAAAAAACTAGACTAATTACACCTCTTCAATAGCTCGCCTTTTCATTGCTGTAGCCAAATCTTTACCTAAAAAATTATCAATTAAATGATGCGCCGCATAAATAAGGGGTGTTAGACAGACAGCTACTAAAAATTTATAAGTATAATTGACAACGCCTACCGCTAAAAACAAACTAATAGGCCATTGTGGAGGCCCAAGTACAAAAGCAATATATAAGACTAGAAAGCTATCGATAAACTGAGATATAACGGTAGAACCCGTTGCTCTTAGCCATACTTTTTTGTTATTGGTTAATTTACGTAAGCGATGAAAAACCATCGCATCAATTACTTGTCCTACTAAAAAAGCAATAATAGAAGCGACTATTATCCATGCGCCTTGTCCAAAAATGGCAGCAAATGCGGTTTGCATATTTGGCACATCTTGCTCGATATAACTCCCAATCCAAAATTCTGCTGGAACGAGGTGTATTGCCCCATAAATCATAAAAAAAGCATAACTAATCATGCCAACACCGATGTAAGACAACATTTTTACGCCTCTTTTTCCATAATATTCATTGATAATATCTGTCATAATAAAGACGACAGGCCAAAGTAAAACGCCAGCAGAAAGAGATAAAGACCCTTGATGTCCGAATAAGTTCCAGTTTAGTGGCTGGATGCCAACTGTTTTCTCAAAAGCAAAGATTTTTACCCCAACAAATTCTGCAATAATCGCATTGCAAACAAAAAAAGCGCCTAAAACTAGAAAAAGTATAGCTGATTTATTGTCTAAAATATGGGTAGTATCTGATTGAGGTTTATTTGTAGGTTTACTCATTAATAATATGGTATAAGTCTAAAATTTGGACAAGGTTATCAATTATATGAAAGTAGTGAACGTTTTTTATCTGAAATTAAATTTAGATAATCAAGAATCAGGATAAAATTTAAAAGAAAATGTAGAATCTATTTTGTTAAAAGTCAGGCAATTAGGATGGTTTTTTAAGAGGCCTAAATATCCTCAATTCTCCTGACCTGTATTGATGAATGCATACCTGTTTTTACTTTTACATTTTCATTTTTCAATTTTGCATTTTTAATTTAATTAAAACTACCAATTTATCTTGAAAAGGAAACAGGAGAAGTGGTATTTGGTTTAGTTCTTGCTTTTTTGAAAAGCAGTACTTGGAGCGTTTTCAAAAACATTCTTATGTTTGCATCCGTAAACTTGTATAATTTAATAATAATTATCAAAAATTAATATGGCAGAAGAAATTAAAAAAGGAAATCAATTAAATATTGAATTACCAGAAGCAGTAGCAGAAGGGACTTATTCTAATTTGGCAATTATTTCACATTCCCAAACGGAATTTGTGGTAGACTTTGTGCGGTTAGTACCGAATGTTCCAAAAGCGAAGGTTAAATCTAGAATAATTTTAACCCCGACTCATGCGAAAAGATTATTGAGAGCTTTATCAGATAATGTGCGGAAATTTGAAGCACAGCATGGGCCAATTAAGGATAAGGAAGTAAAACAAATGCCACCAATGAGTTTTAATACACCGACGGCATTGGCTTAAACAGTTGTTGGTTGTCAGTTATCCGTTGTGAGTCAAAACGACAACCGATAACTGACAACTGATATTTGTTTACACATTGAATAAAAAGTGCATGACGTCACCATCAATCACAACATATTCTTTGCCTTCCACACTCATTTTTCCTGCTGCTTTTACTGCCTGTTCAGAACCTAGAGTAACGTAATCGGAAAAGTTAATCACCTCTGCTCGAATAAATCCTTTTTCAAAATCCGTGTGAATAACGCCAGCCGCTTGTGGTGCTTTCCAGCCATCTCTAATCGTCCATGCACGCACCTCTTTGACGCCTGCGGTGAAATAAGTGATTAAATTCAATAATTTATAACTTGCCTTAATCACTTTATTAACACCAGGTTCTGTTAAACCCATGTCATTTAAAAATTCCAATCGTTCTTCTATAGATTCTAGTTCTACAATGTCTGCTTCAATACCTGCACTAATTAGGACTACTTCCGCTTTTTCTGCTGCTACAGATGCTATAAAAGCTTTAGTATGTTCATTACCATCGTGCACAGAATCTTCATCTACATTACAAACATAAAGTATTGGCTTTGCCGTTAAGAGGTACATTGTTTTAATCAATGCCATAGCCTCTTCATCTAAATCAATTGCACGGGCAGGAATACCACTTTCTAATTTTTCAAGAATTTCTTGAGCCACTTCAAAATTTTTCTTATCTTCTTTTTTACCCGTTTTGGCTTGCTTTTTTAATTTTTCAACCAGTTTTTCGACAGTCTCTATGTCCTTTAAGATTAATTCAGTATCAATAATTTCTTTATCCCTAACTGGATTTACACTACCATCAACGTGAACAACATTGTCATTGTCAAAACAACGAACCACATGTAAAATAGCATCAACTTCTCTAATATTACCTAGGAATTGATTTCCTAAACCTTCTCCTTGACTAGCTCCTTTGATTAAACCTGCGATATCAACAATCTCCACAGTGGTAGGTTGAATTTTTTGAGGGTTAACAATATCTGCTAATTGCTCTAATCTTTTGTCGGGAACAGTGATAATACCTACATTAGGCTCTTTTGTAGCAAAAGGATAATTTGCCGCCAAAGCTCCTGCTTCAGTTAATGCATTAAATAAGGTAGATTTTCCAACATTGGGTAGACCAACAATTCCACATTTAAGCGCCATGAAAGATTTTTTATTGATAACTACGCAGCATTTTCCTTTTTAACCATAAGACTTACAAAGAATATAAAATTTTTAATAGGCAGTATGCTATTCGTTTATTTATAAATTATAGGCTATATGAACTTTATCTACTTTATGATAAAATCACTTATGGGTGCTGAATAGTTAATTTTATTGTTTGAAATTAAAAAGCGGCGCAAAGTTCGTTTTTTCTCGCTCAAAAGACAAGGGGTAATTCTTATCATTAATAATTTAAAATATTAATTAATAATGAGTCTAAAATGCTGATTAATAAAAAAATGTAAAATATTACAATAACAATATGGTCGTCGTCACGACACTGGACACGCAGAATAGTTAACTAAGCAGCCTTTTTA
>JAFMDF010000618.1 GCA_017857395.1 Bacteroidota bacterium
ATTACAACCATTTTTTACGTAATTTGTTGACTATCAATGTCGAACAAGTCTAATTGCGTTCCTAAATAGAAAATTTTTGTATTAATCGAAAGGAGAAGAAAGTTAGAAGTTAGGTCAAATATAAAATGACATTGCAAACATATAGCTTTTTATATTAAATGTCAAAATATAACAGGGTCTCGTTAAATATTTAATTTTATCACTTTTTTAATCGTCTGATTATCAAGTAAAAAATGATTAGTCTCAGGTAATACACCAATTTCTCTAAATTGTTTTTTTTACTTTTCAAGCAGATTAACTTATAAATAAGGTTTTATTTCATAAAAAAATTGACCCCAAATAATGTATTTTTTGTACAAAAAATACATTATTCTTCTAAAAAATAGAAAAGCCCTATTCTTTGTCGAGAACAAAAAATAGGGCTGAAAGAAACTCTCTCTACTTAGTTTCAATGCAAATATATAAAAATAAATATATTTATAAGAGAAAAAAATAAATAAACTGAGGCCGAGTCTTGTACTAAGTAGAGAGAAACGACCTCATTATATAAGAGAGAATCATAAAGGCTAAACTACTAACTGATTTTTAAAAAAATTGTTGCAAATTAACAATCAATATATTATTTTTTACATTTTATTAGCAACCGAGATAATCCATTAATTTTTAATGCTCACTAAACCAAAATGGAATAACCATAGTTCTATAAATTTCATTTTCGTTGGCTTTCCCTTTTCTTAATTTTTCTACTTTCAGTATATTTTTACCTTTTTTAAAGTCTACGGTTGGTATATAAGTTAACACCCCTTCTGAAGAACGATGTGGGTGCGTAAATTTTACTAATTCAAAATCGTATAATTGGTCATTGATATAAATTCGATGATATTTTTGATAACAATCACTGTAATATTCTCGTTTAAGTCGTTTTTTTTCGATACTACTGGTACTTTCTTGCGCTAAATATACCCCGCAAAAATTGGCATAAATTTCTTCTTCATTAGGAAAAATAGGGATGAATACATTCATCATGCTCCCTTCAATAAGTTTGGTAGGTATTATTGCAGAATAAATTGGTGCACTTTCGGCTGTTAGGTATTCTTCATAGTTTTCAGCATTTGTTCTATCTGTTCTGGAGTAATATTCATGAAAAGCATCTTGATTAACAAGTAATATATTTCCAGAGTCTATTAGCCGATAAAAACCAAATCCATATAGTAAGAGAATGAGTCCAAAGAGAGCAAATACATATTGCTTCACTTTGATATTCGTTGATAATAAAAAGGAAATATATAAGGCTGGCCCTCTAAAAACGTGAAGCACTAAAAAATTAAATACATTAAAGAATTTATAGAACCGACTTTGGAGTCGCTCATTCTGTTCGTATTTTTTACGTTTTAGAATAATTATTGCGACCGACGGAATCATCAGTAAAATTAATAAACCATAAGTTAAGATGGTAAGTATCTTGGGTGGTAAAAAAGCATTAAAAAACGTATAAAGTCCATAAGCAATTAATACGCCTGTACAAAAACCTAGGGAAAATAAAATTACTAAAGTACAAACGCCAAAAACGCTACTGCAAAAATTATCCAAAGCCTTAATCCCATAGTTTTCATGGTCATAATCGGCTTTAAATTTCTCCATAAATATTTTAGAGTACATCCCTCCTTCCGATTTAATCCCTTCTGGAAAAACAGAATTTAAACCGATAAAACCTATCCATATCGCTCTCAAAATAAAATGGCTGATAAAAGCAAAAATTAAAATGCCTGAAGTAAAATGTAGGTAAATTAAAAACAGGGTTAAGAAAAATCCTAAGTCCGCAGAAAAATAGGTCAATCCCCACTGTCCAAATCGGTCTATTAAATCGGGTAATTGCAAAGAACCCAAAATCGCTAAACCTGAAATAATTAACTCTGCTTGCCAACTTTCTTGTTCTAAATTTAATAACCAATTAGGTTTTTCAATAGTCATTTTAGTTTTTTCCATGCCTCAATTTTGATTTCTTTTAATAATTCTAAAGGTAATTAATTTCTTAGAATAGCCGATACTATATACTATAAATCAATGTCATTGTTCTGTTTAAAATTTGCTAAAACCTTCTTTTTTTAACGGTTTTAACTTTTTTACCTCTCTTAACACTTTTTAACATCACGTATTTTAACATTCTTTTACTACTGAAAATCAATTACTTACAAAATAAATTTTAACACAAGTTAAAAAAAATAACCTTTGAAAAATATACATTTTGGAATTTAAAGCGTCTTATAAGTGTATTTAGTTACAAAGCGAAAATTCGCAAACTTTCATTAGGATTAAAGAATTCTAAGGAATCAGTCAGAAACCGATTTAAACCGCAAACAATATATTTTACAACAAAGAACTTTTCCCAGGTTCTTTTATACCGACTAAGTATATTCAAACGGTTATCATCCCAAGAACTGGTTTTTTTGAAAAAGGTTAAAAGGACATACTTGAGAAAACGGTGGCGAATTACCCCCTGCCGCCGTTCTCTTTCTTTCTACAGGATGACCCGATTGTGCAGGATTTACGAGATAAGATTTAGTAGTTCTTTTGACATTGACATTGACATTGAAGTTGCTATTGCAATTTAATATAAAGATTTAACGGGTGTTCTCATAGTGTGTGGACTGCTCCGACTCTTCGGACTTGGAGCAG
>JAFMDF010000619.1 GCA_017857395.1 Bacteroidota bacterium
GAATATTACATTGAGCTGTTCAAGCAGGAAGTAGAGGTCGCTCCTTTACTTCCTGACTTTTTTTAAAATAAGCACTAATTATCGAATGTCAATATAAATATCCACCACAGACTGATTTCCATTTTGCGCATTTTCGGTACAGAATGGCATTTTGATGTGGTATTGGAAAGTATTGATGAAAATGCAACACCTTTAAAAAAAGGAAAAGTCATTGAATCGAAAGGAGAAGCGCCTGAACAATATGGTGGATGGTAGTAATTTATTTTAGATGATAAAGCCAGAAGTAAATCTTATTCCTGGCTTTATCTAGCGTTCCCTAAAAGTAGCATAGCCTACTATTTGCTAATTGATTCCAAAGAGCAAATAGTAGGCTATGACCGACTTTTTAAAAATTATTTTATATATTATTCGACTTATTCTAAATTTTCAACAATAATCTGACGCTCAATTGGTCGTTTATTTTTTGCCTCAATCAATAGAAAATACATGCCGTTTTTATACTCAGACACATTAACGCTAATGTGTTTCTCTTCCTTCTCTATCGTTCGCTCAAATACTTGTTGACCTGTAGGGCTAAAAATCCGTACTGTTCCTTCTAAAGACTGAAAATGGCCAATACGCAAATTGAGGTTATCTGAAACAGGATTTGGATAAATAGTAATAGAAGCAGGGTCTATCATGTATTTTTCTTCTCTGACATTAGACACAATTTCTTGTCCCGTTTCAAATTGTTGAATGATTCGATAATAATTAGTCCCAAAATCTGGTGCTTCATCTAGTATGGATAAATCTTCAGTATCATCTACCATGACTTCATCTATTTGCTCAAAATTTAGCCCATCCAAAGATTTTTCAACAATGAATTTAGAAGGCAAACCGGTGTTTTTAGAAAACCAATCTAACTGAACGCCTTCATTTTTAATGCGAGAGCCTAGTGTAACGGCATCATAACCAATGTACAATGGCGTCTCTCCGAGTGCTGCTGCTGCTTGTTCCTCTGCTGCAACTCTACCACTAGTTTGAGCATTGGATTTATCAATTTGCACACAGATAGCATCTAATTTAAGGTAATCTCCATCTGCCGTACCAATAAATCTAATTTTGGTAGTACCTGATGGTGCAGTTTCTGTTAATTGATATTGTTTTAAGATATTACCATAATCTACATCAAAGTCAATTTGTACAGCTTTGCGTTTTAGTTTAGCGCCGTATTGATTATAAAATTCGATAGCGACCTCATGATTATAACTTGGTCGGTGCGTCCCTGCATAAAAACTAAAAGAATAGATTGCTCCAGGCAAAGCAGTCGCATCTTGGTAGATAACTGCATCATCTTTGTAGGAATATCTTTTGTAAATCCAGACCATATAGTCGCCATCTGCTCTATATTTAGTGCTTCTATTATAGCGAGTATTAGAATTAAATTGCCAAGGAGTTAAGCCATTTTCAAAGCTAGGATTACTAAGTAAGTCATCACAACCACCATTACCAACTACTCCATCATCACTAATTATTTCTCCTAAACAAGTACAACCATCTGCTTGAATTACATCATTTTCAGTCGCATCATCATTATCATCACAGCTTTCATTCGGTGCTTTAGTCACTTCATTTAGGGTAACGCTTCCTAAATCAACTGGACATTCGTTATTTCCCCAACGCACCAATAAGTCGTAATCGCCAATACCTAAATTATTAAAAGTAGCACTACCTAAATAATCCTTTACATTTAATGGATAAGTATTGCCACCATCCAAACTGAATTCAATATTGCTTCTTCCTGAACGGTCATTAAAACTAAAAATAATTTTACCATTGTCTTCGTCACAATCAGGATGTGTTATATTTACAGTAGCCTGCGGTGCTTTGTCTCCAGCACATGGGTCTACAGCAGCAGATGCATTTACAATTATCTTGAAAGAACAAGTAGTTGAATTGCCACAATCATCTTTGCCTTCGTAAACAATAATTGTTTCTCCAACGGGGAATGCTTCCCCAGAAGCAAGCCCTTGTGTTTGTTCCATCGATGTAGTTCCTGCAGGCATTGTTCCTGTACAAGGAATTTCTAAAACAAAGGAATATTGAGCTTGCCCATTTCTATCTAACCATTGACCATTACTTTTTTGTAGTACGGTGTGGTCTGCACCTGAAAAATCATTGGTATTATGACCGTTATTCGGTTCACTGCCATACCAGTTGGAATAACTGCAACCAGCTCCATTGGCCCAGATGAAAGCGCCTTCATTGGATTCATCGTTATATCCAATCCAAGCCACACTCTGATTTAATTGACTAGCTATAAAATCATTTTCTGCTTGGCTACAGATTACGGCTAAGTGACCGCCTTTTTGAATGGCAATACTTCTAGCTTGCGCATAAGTATAGTTGGTAGAAGTAGCAACAAAATATTTACTTCCATTGAATTCGCCTGCATAGCTAAATCCATTAATATTACTTGGAGCATCCTCACAACTATTGATTGTATTAAAAATACAATCAGAACTAACGGTAGGTGTTTCCCATGTAACAATTTTACTATTGGCGCCTGACGCTGCTGTAACTGTGATATCTTCTAAGCAATTAGCGGTAATTGAGCTTCTATTTTCAAGACAAGCTATAGGGTCTCCACTAAGGTTGATGTTGATGTCTCCATTACTTCCTTTAGCACTAGT
>JAFMDF010000620.1 GCA_017857395.1 Bacteroidota bacterium
AATCAATGAAATAAATGACATATTTTATTTTTTAATAAGTTTAATTTAGTTCATAGTTAGTAGCGACGAAATTATTGACGAAAATGATACGATTTATGCTTTATCAGAAAGTGGTGATTATTTCAAAGGAATGATTAACCTACCCGATGGTGTGTATTTTACCATCGGATTAAAAGCCCCACAACCTTTGATTATACCGATTAAATATTCAAAAAATTAATAGTAGGGGCAATCCCTTGTGGTTGCCCAAACTATAGATTTTGTACATGAAAGGGCGAGTACAAGGCATCGCCCCTACAAAAATATTGCCCCCACCAAAATGCAATTAATTTAAAATACGGTTTTGAAGAAATGATAGATATTTCAAAGGATTTTTCCATCCCTAAATCCATCATCTCTTCAACCCTTATAAGTAAATCCCATATACTCATGGAAAAGTTAAAAAGCATCCTAAATATTGTCCTCTTAATAGGATTACTGTTTGCCACAAATGATGCTATAAGTCAATGTAACACGGCAACAGGCGTAGGCGGAACAGTCTTTCGAGACTTTAATCACGATGGTAATCAAGACCCTGCAACCGCAGATTTTTTAGCAGAAACAGGCTTTGCCAATGTGGCTGTCAAAGCGATTGGTAATGACGGTGCTGTGCTTGGAACAGCCACAACTGATGCCACAGGCGCATGGTTTATCAATGGTTTGCCAGCAGGAGAACGAGTTTTAGTTCGTTACGAACCAGCAGATGGTACTTGCGAAGGCGCTTTTGGTGCCAGTAGCAATTCTGATACGGAATTAATAGAAGTTGGCAAATGTGGTTTAATCTCTTCTATTGTCATCCCGTCGGATTATCGCTCGGAAGAGTTCAATTTATTGGGGTCTTGTATTAGTGATAAATATCAGACAGCTCCAAGAAAAAAGGGCGTTTACATCACATCCGCTTGGGATATAACAGATAATGCCACACTATTTATGAAAAAATTTGGGGAAACAGATATTGCGATGACCCCATTGAGTTTTTATAACGAAACAGGAAACTTATTTGGTGTAGCTTATGCCAAAACTACTAAACAAGTATTTGGCGCAAACTATATCCGAAGTGGAGCTATTGAGACAGGAAATGTCGGTAAAATATTCAGATATGATGTTACAACCAATACAACTACTCCATGGGCGGATTTACCTAGTTTAGGTTTTTCGGCTGGAAGTCCAGTTGACTTAGGTAACCCAACTAATCATGGAGATTTTGTGGGCAGAACGGGTTTAGGAGACTTAGATATTGCAGAGGATGATTCAGAATTATATGTTGCCAATGCTTTTACGAAGAGTATTTTCATTTTACCCATTGCTACGAATGGTTCACTAGACCAAGCAAATGTCAAAGAAGTGACCTTACCAAGCCCTTGTGGTTCAGATGAATTTAAAGCTGTTTCTGGATTAGGTGTTCACAGTAGTGGAAGAGTATATGCTGCGGTGACTTGCCATGGTCCAGCAACGAAAGATATTAAATTTGTCATCTATTCTTTTGATCCATCTAATGCCAATCCAACTTCGACGGTACAAGAAGAATTGGTTTTGGATAATCTATTTGAAAAAGTATCGCTTTGGAAAAATTATAGCTGGGCAGATTGGCCCAGTAAAGCGACGGTTTCCTTACAATTGTGGATGACCGACGTTGTTTTTCGTTTAAATAATGATGGCAGCGAAGTGATGTATATGGGTACAAGAAATAGAAATTTAGACCAATCGGTTGCAACGCCAGGGTCATGTAATATTAATTCGCCTGTTCCAATTTATACCGCAGAAAGAGCAAGTAGCGCTGGAGCTTGGACAAAAGCGAATATGAGTTTTAAATCTGATTATGGGACAAGTGGTTCCTTAGCTTATCAAGCTGGCGGTACCAATTTATTAGCCATGTATCGAGATTGTAATTCTAATGCCCAAGCTAAAAATTCTTTCGGTGGATTTAGAGCTTATCCAATTAATGGAGGAAGTGCAGCGGTACAATACCGAGCTTTACAAACTGCCTTTTCAGAGGTTTTAATGCGATTTAACAATATCTGGGCAGATATTGAAATCATGAGCGATCCCGCGCCTATTTCTATTGGGAATTTAGTTTGGTATGATGTTGATTCAGATGGAATTAGAGATACGGATGAGGCTTATGCTAGTGGTGTTTCCGTTTCTATATATAAAGATGTTAATGGGAATAATAGTTATGATAGTAGCGATAAACATATTGAAACAACGGTAACAGATGGAGTGGGGCACTACTATTTTACTAATTTATTACCCAATATGAAGTATTTTGTAGCTTTAAATAATACAAATGATTTTACCGCAGGAGGGCCATTAGAAGGGGGCACAATAACAACTACGGATGCAGGAAGTGATGATTTATTAGATTCTGACGCAATGATGGTCAACGGAACACCCGTAGCTATGGTTATGACGCAAGGCGCAGGAAAAAATAATTATTCCGTTGACTTTGGAGTCATCGTTAGCAATCCTCCACCACTACCTCTCCCTGGTTGTTATACGCCTTCTTCCGCGGCGGCCCCAAAAGCAATGGCTTGTTTGGGAGAACCAGCTGAGCCTTGGGAGATTAATGTGTTTAATATAGGCTGTGCAAACGAGGCTAAAAAGTTCCCCAACTTTTTACAAGAAAAA
>JAFMDF010000264.1 GCA_017857395.1 Bacteroidota bacterium
TCTTTTTCATATTAAAATTTTAACAATTCACAAAACTTGACCGTTTCTAGTATATGATGAATTAGGGCATCATCTAAGGGTTCGATTTCATTTTAGAGATTTAGGAAAACTGGGAGATTTTATGGTGCGTTTTCAACAAATTTTAGCCCCTTTTCTTGCAGAAGGGCTGATTCAGAAACTACAAACAGATACTTATGAAAGAGAATTAGAAAGATTTGGGCCAACCAACATAAAGACCTATGAAACGCTCTTTTTTCTAGATAGCATGTCGGTACTAACGATGTTTAAACATAGACAAGAAAATTCAAGGAGGCTACTAAAATGGCATTTTGCTTTATGGTTTGCCAATATTTTATTGTCAAAATTAGACGTAACTGATGCTACCAAATTAGCATGGCTAGAAGGAAATTTTGATACGATTAAAGCGGTTCAGCAAGTACCTAATATTGTCAAAGATAAAAATTGGAGTAAAGAATATCGGGAACTAAGAAAAGAAATCAAATTATTATTGACCAATGAACATGCCTCTTGCCTGTCTTTTAAAGAAAGTATAGCAGAAACCAGCCAACCAACATTTTTACTACTAAATAAGCTAACCAATACAACGACACCAAAAGCCTTTTTTAGTTTACTAACCATTTTTGTTCACCTCCATATTAACAGACTATTTGCTGCCAATACCCTAATTATGGAATTGCGTATCTATTACTATTTGATTCAGGTTTATCGGTCAGAAGTGGCAAAACAAAAGCCTCTAAATCTTTAGAAAATGTCAAACTTGATTTTTTTGTATTGTTCCGCTAGAGTATTCGTCAAAAGGGATAACTAAACGGGCATTCGTGCCGAATTTAAATTTTTGACTAAATGGATGATTGAACAAAATTTCTGGTGAAATATAAGTGTTGTTTTCGGAATTAGAAGGTTGAGTTACGACACCAAAAGGTAAGGCAATTGCAAATTTTCCATTATCCATACTGTATTTGGGTTTTAAGACAAAAAAGTTACCAATGGTAGAAGAACCTTCCTTGTATCTTTGAGTAGTCCAACTAAATTTTAAATCGAATCCGCCTTTAAAACCATAACCTGCTCTTAACCCAAAAGTATTGGTAAATCCCTCAGTTTCGCCATCATAGGATATTGCTTGATGAGCGAAATTTCCAGAAATTTCTGAGATGCCTTCTCCTAAAGATTGCGCCCTGTCGAAAGTATTATAAAATGACTGGGCATTTAGTTGGAAAAAGGAAAATAGAATACAGCTTAGGAGTAAGGAATTGCGTATAGGCGTTTTTAAATTTTTCATAATTAAATTTTATTTTGTCAATAATTTTAAACCTACTTTGATATTAGTAATGAAATCGATAGATAGCCTCAAGACGAATAAACAGCCCACCACTCATTACAGGATTAAGTTGGGTGCGATCGTCTCCGATGCCAACGAGGGGCAACATCAAATCTACTTTTTCATTATCCGCATACACCTCATAAGTATTGGTTGTATAACCGATTTTAGCACGAAGCAAAACCTTTTTTGGCAGGGCATTAAATTGGATATAACTAGAAAATTCTAAAGGATTTTTTTCAATGTATAAGGAAGGTTCATTTTTTTGCTTTAAATTAAAACTACGCACTATACCAGAAAAATCGAAGCCTATTCGGGTCTTCTTCACAGGGTAACTAATATCGAACGCATTAGGAAGAAGGGCATTAATAATAAGACCATTATTAGGATTTTTATAGTAAATGCCAAAGACTGGTGTAACAAAAAGGCTAAAACCTTCCATAGAGGCATAAGCACCGAATTGGTATGTTAGATTTTTATGCTTCTTTTTCTCAAAAAGTACAATGCCTCCCATAAATAAATCCTTAGTCGTTATGTTTTTATAGTCCGAAGCAATCTTCGGTAAGAGTATCACTTTACTACTCCAAGTTTTGGAAAGCGTAGTAGACAAACCAAGTTTTAAAGTAGTGCTATATAAAGTGGTATATTTAGCATTAGGAAATAATTGCAACCTATCCATACTGAAATTTACTCCAGTAATTAGTGCATGTTTATTGTTAAGGACAACGGGAAGGGTAAGGCCTATGTTTAATGTATTGATCTCTGTACTACTGTTCGCGTCATTAAAGGCAGACTTAAATGCCGTCCCGTAATCAACTTTTAGAATATCTATGTATTGTTGAGCTTGAATAAATAAAGGAGCGAATAATAAAAGGAAAGTTAATTTTTTCATGGCTGAGGTTTTAATGCATTTTTAGTCAATAATTAATAACTCAAAGGTGCATTGTTTAAAACCTAAAAACTTTCAATAGTGTAACAACTGTTTATAATGAGGTTACTATTTTACAGAGAGACATTTATACTGATGTAACCTGTGAAAAAATAAATATTTGATTATCAGTTATTTACGAAGGAAAAAAGGAGGGTGTCCAAAAGTTTTGGCAAATGCGGTAGAGAAATAAGCTACTTCTTTAAAACCAGTATCAAAAGCGATTGCTGCGATTGATTTGTCCGTAGTTTCCAACATTTTTTTGGCTTTCTGAAGGCGAATAGTTCGAATAAATAGTTGGGCGGATTGCCCCGTTAAGGCAGTTAGTTTGCGATGTACTTGTTGGCGATTTAGAAAAAGATTTTTACTGAGTATTTCTACACTAAAATCGGAATTATCCAAATTGTCTAAAACCAGTTGCTAAAAACAATAATGTCGCTTTGTTCCATATTGAGCGGCATTGCCTTCGATTCCAATTTAGATAAATCCTACATTTGATTGATGAGGCGTAATAATTGTTGTCCATTTCGGTTGACTAAACTGACTGCTTCCTCAACTGGATTTTGGGTCAACCTGTTACATTCCTATAGTTTACAAAATAGAATCATCAATAAAAGGCAATTTACTTGGATAATCGGTCGTAAAATGTAATCCCCTACTTTCTCGTCTAATAGAAGCAGATTTAGAAACTAAATAAGCAATCGTAATCAGATTTCTCAACTCAAAAAGCTGAGTAGAAACGTTAGTTGTACCATACAAATCCTCTGTTTCTTTAAACAATAAATGCAGCCTGTCTAAGGCTCTTTTTAAACGTACATTAGACCGAACAATCCCCACATAACTACTCATTAAATCTTTTAACTCTTTAGTGCTTTGGGTAATTAAGACCATTTCTTTTGGTTCAGAAGTACCTTTCGCATTCCAATCGGGAATACCTTTTTCGTGTTTCTTTTTATCTATATTTTTTAGCACGTCTAAGTGAATCCGATGAGCATAAACCATTGCTTCCAATAAAGAATTAGAGGCTAGGCGATTGGCGCCGTGTAAGCCTGTGCAAGTACATTCGCCACAAGCATATAAATTTTTAATAGAGCTTCTTCCTTTTTCATCCACTTTGATACCGCCACACATATAATGACAAGCAGGCACAATTGGAATCATATCCTTCATTGGGTCAATGCCAATACTCACACATTTATCGTAGATGGTTGGAAAATGAGCGTAGAATTTTTCTTTATCTAAATGACGGCAATCTAAACACATAAAATCTTCTCCTCTTTCTTTCATCTCCTTATCAATCGCTCTTGCCACAATATCTCTGGGTGCTAACGAACCACGCTCATCATATTTCTGCATGAATTCTTCCTCGTCCCTATTCTTCAAAATTCCTCCAAATCCTCTTACTGCTTCAGACACTAAAAAATCAGGATTTTCGCCAGCAGGATTAAATAAAGCAGTTGGGTGAAATTGAACAAATTCCATATTTTCAATACGACCATTCGCTCGATACATCATGGCAATGCCATCTCCTGTAGCGATAACAGGATTCGTTGTATTCTTATAAATTTGTCCTGCCCCTCCCGTTGCTACAATGGTTGTCCTAGCTAGAATCGTATCAATTTCATTGGTTGCCTTATTCAAAGCATAAGTCCCATAACATTCGATATTTGGGGTGACTCGATTAACAATATGACCTAAATGGTGCTGTGTAATTAGGTCTAAGGCAAAATAATGTTCTAAGATTTTAATATTTTTTAATTCCGCTGCTGCATCCGATAACGTTCTTTGCATTTCCCAACCCGTCAAATCTTTATAATGCAAAATTCGATATTCGGAATGACCACCTTCCATTCCTAAATCATATTTATCGTCTTTATTTTTATCAAATCTTGCGCCCCACTCGATAATTTCCTTTACCCTTTCTGGTCCTTCATTAATTACAATTTTTACTGCTTTTTTATCACATAGCCCATCGCCTGCATCCAAGGTATCGGCAATATGTTTTTTATACGTATCCGTTTCAAAATTCCAAACGGCTGCTACGCCTCCTTGTGCATACCTAGTATTACTTTCTCTTTCATTGGTCTTCGTTAACACAGTAATTTCTAAGTCTGGTCTTTTTCTAGCCATCTTAATCGCAAACGTTAAACCTGCAATTCCAGAACCTATTACTAAAATATCTGTTTTAAGCATTTTTTTTATTATTTTATCCTATAAAAAGATAGTCTTCCTTTATACGACAGTAAAGTTATAAAGGCACAAATTTTTTTTGTTTTAATGTTGAACTGTTTAGACAAAGATAGGAACTATGTAAATTACCTCACATAGTAAATGATTGCTTTCTTAAAATTGTTTAAGTAAGGAAAAAGGTTTTATAGGAAAGTAGAAAATGGAAAGGGTTAACCTTTGGAGTAAATTGCTTTTCTTCCAAAATAAATAAGGCCTAAAATGATGGTGTAGGTAATAGTTGCTGACATATTGGGTGCGAATATAAAGACTTATAGTAACTTGTCCTCTTTTAACGGTGTTAACCTTATATTAATTTTAAGTAATGTGTTTTGATATCGTATTTTGTATAGTTTTAGACAGGATAAAGCGCCAGCTAATAAACTTATAATAAATGACACTACCCACAAATTATATTGAATTAAAGGATTTTTTAGACCATAAAGTCGCTAGCTATAATCAACCTGATTTTATAGAAAACGACCCTATTTGTATTCCGCATCAATTCAGTAAATTGCAAGATATTGAAATCATGGGTTTTTGGTCCTCGATGCTAGCTTGGGGGCAACGCAAAACAATTATTAACAAATCAAATGAGCTAATCCAATTAATGGACGGTGCACCTTATGATTTTATCGTCAATCATCAAGAAAAAGATAGAGAACGTTTTCTGGGCTTCAAACATCGTACTTTTCAGGTAATTGATACGCTTTATTTTTTAGAATTTTTTCAACAATTTTACCAACAAAATGATTCTTTAGAAAGTGCTTTTAGTCAATTTATACAGCAAGAAAGTGAGCATATTGGAGCCGCGCTTGCTGGTTTCCACGATTTGTTTTTTGCTTTACCTGATTCTCCTAGAAGAACTCGGAAACATGTTGCCACGCCCGTAAGAAAATCAACTTGTAAACGATTGAATATGTTTTTGCGCTGGATGGTTCGGCAAGATGATAAAGGTGTAGATTTTGGGCTTTGGAGAAGCATTCAGCCTGCTCAATTATTGATGCCCTTAGATGTGCATGTGGATAAAGTGGCTCGAAAATTAAATTTATTAGATAGGAAGCAGACAGATTGGAAAACTGTCTTAGAATTGACAGAGAAGTTGAGGCAGTTTGATAAAAAGGATCCTGTAAAATATGACTTTGCTTTGTTTGGATTGGGTGTTTTGGGATTAGTATAGTATAAAGGAACTGGTAATAAAGCCTGAAGGCTTTACTACCAGTTGACGAATAGCCTATGATTTCTCCAAAGCATCCTCTTGATGATGCGCTTTATACCGTCCCTTACCAAATTTAGTCCCATTAAATTCAATAGTTCCTTTTAAGAACTGTTGTTCTTCTTCTGGCAATTTGATAAAATCACTACATTTTTTAGAGCAACAAGCATCATATTTCTCTGCACAGTTAGGACATTGAATAAATAAAATGTGACAAGCGTCATTGGCACAATTAATATGCGTATCGCAGGTGTCTCCACATTGATGACATTTAGCGACAACCTCGTCACTAATGCGCTCTCCCATTCGGTCATCAAACACAAAATTTTTGCCGATGTATTTATTTTTTAATCCTTTCTCATTGACCTCTCTGGCATAATCAATAATACCACCATCTACCATATAGACTTCCTTAAACCCTTTGTGCAAATAGTAGGCACTTGCTTTTTCGCAACGAATGCCACCTGTACAATACATCACAATAGGCTTATCTTTTTTGTCTGCCAACATTTCTTCCACTAGCGGTAAAGCCTCTCTAAAGGTTTCTACATCAGGTCGAATCGCATTTTCGAAATAACCAACTTCACTTTCGTAGTGATTGCGCATATCTACTACAATCGTCTCTGGGTTATCCGTTAGCTCATTAAAGGCTTCTGCTTTTAGGTGCTTCCCTCGTTTGGTCGCATCGAATGTTTCATCGTTTAATCCATCCGCTACTATTTTTTCTCGGACTTTTATTTTTAACTTAAAAAACGATTTTCCATCATCTTCAATAGCAATATTTAGTCGAATACCGTCTAAAAAATCAATGCTATATAAATCTTTTTTGAAGGCTTCAAAATTAGCGGAAGGAACAGAAAGTTGCCCATTAATTCCTTCTGCTGCGACATAAATTCGACCTAATACCCCTAAATTATCCAGCATGAGATATAAGTCATTTCTGAATTTTTTAGGTTGTTCTATGTTCGCATATTGATAAAAGGAAAGCGTCGTTCTTTTTTCAGTACTCTCTTGTAATTTCTTCTTGAGTTCTTCCCCGTTTATTTTATTATATAATTTCTTCATATCAACAGTATATTTCTAATCAATTTTAGGGCAAATATCGGTATTTCTCCCGTGAACTGTCCAATTTATACTGTCTTTATTATCATCGGTTTGAAAGATAGCTGCTACTCGGGCTAGAAGCCCAAGCTACTTTTATACGGTCTCAAATTGCAACTTGGCTAAGCTACTATATAATCCCTCTTCGATAATAGACAATTCATCATGGGTGCCTTGTTCTTCAATGACCCCTTTATTTAAAACATAAATGGTATCCACATCTCGAATGGTTGCCAATCGGTGTGCAATAATAATAGAAGTTCGACCTTCCATTAAGTTATTAAGTGCCTCTTGCACCAATCTTTCGGATTCAGCATCTAGCGACGAAGTCGCTTCATCTAATAATAAAATAGCTGGATTTTTTAGAATAGCTCTTGCAATCGCTATTCTTTGTCGCTGACCACCTGATAATTTTATCCCTCTTTCACCGACAATCGTTTCTAAGCCTTCTGGGAAAGATTGAATAAATTCCCAAGAATTAGATTGCTTAGTAGCGATTATAACTTCTTCGTCCGTTGCATCCTCTTTACCATATAAAATATTTTCTCGAATAGTTCCACCAAAAAGAATCACTTCTTGTGGCACTAAAGCTAAATTATTCCTGAAATCTCGAATATTCTGATCAAAAATACTTTTACCATCTACTAAAATATCTCCTTCTGAGATTTTATAAAATTGTAATAATAACTGAATAATAGTAGATTTTCCTACCCCACTTGGTCCAACTAAAGCGACTTTTTGCCCTGCGGCAATTTTAATATCAATCCCTTTTAAAATCGAAATATCTGGTCGAGTAGGGTAAGTAAAATGAACGTTTTTGAATTCAATATTTCCTGCTACCTTTTGTGGCGTAATCGTTGGGTGATTTTCTAAGTCCACTTCACTTTCGGTATTTAGAATTTCTCGAACTCTTTCTGTCGCCCCAAAAGCGCCTAAAATTTCAGGATAAAAATTACCTAAACTCGCTATAGATCCACCAATAATAAAAGTATAAGTTACAAAAGCGACCAATTCTCCTGCAGAGATCGTTCCATCTTGCACCATCATAGCGCCCTGCCAAATAATAAAGAAAAGTGCGCCAAATAATACAGTAATAATGAAAGTAGCAAATAAGGCACGCCCCTTAGCATACTTCATGGCAATCACCACCACACTATCAATAGAAGCCGAATACCTTTTGACCTCAAACATTTCATTGGCAAATGCTTTGACCACTTGAATCGCTTGTAAGGTTTCACCTAAAATAGAATTAGACTCTGCTAATTGTTTCTGTCTTTCTTTAGATAATTTCCGAATGTATCGACCGAAAAAGATGGCACTTACCACCACGAATGGAATGGTCAATAACATAATCAGAGACAACTTTGGGGTCGTGATAGCTAGAAATAAAATACCAACAACTAAAATGATGATTTGGCGAAGAAATTCGGCTAAGGTAATAGAAAACGTGCTGTATAATTTTTCAACATCTGCAGTTAAGCGGCTAATTAAATCGCCTACTTTATTTTCTTCAAAGAAGGTAATTGGTAAAGAGGTCATTTTCTTATACAAAGCTCTTCGGAGATCCGCCGTTCCTTTTTCACTTACATTCGCAAATAGAATAACCCTTGTGTAGGAGATAAATCCTTGAGCAACCAATAAAAAAATTAATCCCCAACCTATATCTTTTAATGTATAAGTGTGTGCTGCTTTTCCTTGCGCTACATCTACCATCTGCCCAATTAACCAAGGCATGACCATGAAAATCATGCTGGTCAAAAATAGTAGAATCATTCCACCGAATAACGACCAGCGGTAGGGTCGAATAAAATCTAGTGATTTAATTGCCTCTCTAAAACTCTCTTGTGTTACTTTTACCTTTGGAGTATCCGCTAAATCTTGATTTCTTCTTGCCATTTTTATCTATCAATTAAGACAATTTATTTTTTTATAAAAGTCATTCCCGCTTTTCTATCTACCCTATTTTCTAAAACTTTCACAAAAATACGCAGTTAAATATGGTTCTGTCTTAATTTTTTGATAAAATGAATGGCTATGTCTATAAAAAGGAGAATTTTTTCGGTTGTTGGTTGCGATGTTACCATGTTGCGATGTTGTCGTAGAACATGGTAACATCGCAACATGGTAACATCGTAACCGTTTAATAAGACCAAAGGTCATGTTCAAAATTAAATATTTCTTGCTTGATTTTTTCTGCTTCTAAAAGTGCATCAACGCCCGTTAGGTAATCCTCAATTTTTCTATCGTGTACATTGGATGCTTTAATAATGGTACTCGCAAAATACCGCATTTCCATTAAGTCTTCCCAGCTAGTATTGGCTGCATCATTTTGGTTATTAAACACTCGTTCTTTGGCCAAAACAGGGCGTAATTGGTTATAAGCAGCCCAAAATAAAGGGCGTTCGTACTTAAAATTGCCTGCCTCATCCAACACTTCAATTAAGGGCGCTATGCCTAAAATTCGAACTTTTAAAACAGAATAGTGTGAATCAAAATACCAGACTTCTTTGACTCTAAATCGCTTTACATTTTCGTAATTTAAGTTATTTTTGATAGGGACTAAAGTTACATTGAAATCATCATCCCATACCTCTACGGTATCTTGGTCAAACAGCATTTCTTGCAATTCATTATCCGATAAATTATAAGAAAAATGGTCATCTTCTGGGCTAAATAAATCTAGCTCTCCATTTTGAGCAGCATTTGTCATTATTTCAAAAAAGGGCGCTTGTGGGTAAACGAAGGGCAAATTCATTTTTTCTCGCACATCAATAATTCGCCAAACATATTTTTTCCACATAATGTCCCTTTCTTGGACTGGCGGATAAGGCAATACTGATTTTTCTTTGAGAATTTTGGATTCGACTAAATCACTAATAGGTGCCGGTTGACTAGAAAGTGTCGTCGAAAATAAAAGTAGCATAAACAGGCTCGCTGATAAAAACTTCATTAGTTAATTGTTAAAAATGGATGAAATAGGTGTTTAGTCGTTGATGCAGTTTCCAACTGATTTAGGTGTCGGGCCTCAGGTGCTAGGTTTCAGTCGAGATGGGAATACGTTTAACCTGAAACCTAGCACCTGAGACCCAATTATCATTTTATCTAATATTAAAAACCAATCCATTCAAATTTCGAGCAGCTTGGTCGCCGGGGCATTTACATTTGATGCTGCTGAAATAAAAGACGTCGCCTCTTGCTGCTTGTTGAACCATTCGCTTAACCCTATTCTCATAAGCGCCGCCATTATTTTTATGCACTTGTGCATCGCCATTTTTAGGTACTCTAGCTACTTCATAACTGCCGATTTTGCAACGAGCTTCAAAATCAAATCCTTCTAAATGAGGAATAATGCCTCGCTGTGCTTTGAATTCAGATACCTTAATCACCCCGCCATTTTTGTGACCTACTTTTACCACGGGATTGGGAATTCGCTTCACTCGATAATTGAAAACAGTTGGCTGTAAACCACCGCCAGAAATGGTGATTTTTGCATTCCCTGTTCGACTAGGTTTAGTACTATACTTGCCATTACTCTTTTTGGTTAATGTCACCCCTTCGCCTCTAACTTGAATTTGTCTGGAGGGAACACCTGCCACAGAAACGGATAATGGGTTATCTACCCCAACGTATAGCACATTCATTTTATCCGCTGAAATAGTGGCAGACCGTTCTCCTACTTCATATTCAAACCGTTTGGTAAATGATTCAATTTCGCCTGTCAAAGGGTCTCGTAAACTAATTTTAGCCGTGTGTTTTTTGATACCTAAACTGGAGGGATTGCCTTTAAATAATGCCTTTCCATCTCTTACGGTAATGGGGCGTCCATCTACACTAACCGTTAAATTATCGACGGTACTGCTATAAGAACCAAGGAATATTTCTGCTTCATAACCTTCGTTTTTAATGACATAACTTTTGTTAGCAGCAACTACTGGAGTAAACGCATCTTGCTTTCTCATAATGCCCGTTTTACCTAAAAAGTGCTTTAATAAAGTCGCTTCTGACACCTTTAAGTCATTTTGAAACTTACTCAATAAAGGCAAAACTGCAGCTAAAGGCATTTGTTGAAAGGTAAAGTCAACCCAATTATTTTTATCTGAATTGGCAGGAATAGGGTTTATTTTTAAAGGCAGCGTTTTACTAAAACGAACGCTATCTACTGTATCCTCTAGTACATTTAATAAATTTGCTCTAGTATTTTTGACCAGTGTTTCCAATTCAAATCCCTTTTCTTCATTAATGAAAATACGGGTTGTAATATTTTTATCATCTTTCCTTTTAGGTAAATTATCTTTATCCAATCCACCTGCCGCTTCAATTAATTCGTCCCTTAAATTATCAATATAGTTATTCAATTCATCAGCCGTTGTTTTTACTTGTTCTGCTTGTGCCTGGTATATTTTGAATTGTGGATAAGCATCAGCTTGTTTAGTCACTTCCAATAATAATTGTTCATTTTCTGTGGCTATCAGGTTATTGGTTTCTTTCATACTATTATCTATCATAAATAAAGCACTCATGACTTCGGCAGAAACATTTAAGGCTAATAAGGCCGTCAAAACGATATACATTAAATTTATCATTAATTGACGAGGTTCTTTTGGCATCGACATATTTTACTTTTTTAGTTTAGGCAATAGGAGGCCTTGTTGTAGGAAACTGGTTCTTACAAAAAAGTTATTGCTGTTATTAGAGGTTATTGAAGAAAGTTGAAAAATGCGGTACGCTGCGCTGCGAGTCAATGATATAATGTGGTAAGGGAAAAAAGTAACAACTTAAAAATGTTAAAAAAAAGTAACACGACTTTCCTGAGTCGTTGCACATTTTTAGCTATCCACACTTTTACCGTAGTGCCAAATAAAAAAAAGGAGAAAGTATCGGTGGACTTTCTCCTAATGTGGGGACTTAAATCTAATTTTTGGGAAATTTATAGTTTCCATAATATATTTTAGTAACGGCGAAACAATAATTTGAACATTTAGGATGGCTTATTATTCCGTCGTTACTAAATCAATCGGTAAATATCTGTTGGATTGCTACAAAGAATAGCTCGATGACCTCGGATAGCAATCGGTGCTTTAATTAATTCAGGATTTCTTTGCAAACAACTAATCCAATCTTCTTCATTAAATTCTTTGCCTTTGATATGCGAACGATAATAAGGATGCGCTTTATTTAACAAATCTTTTGGATGAATATCTAGAGAACTTAAAATCATTTGCCAACTTGTGCTAGAAGAAGGGGCTTTTTTATACTCATAAGATTTTAAATGAGCAGTCACACTTTTAGCGTGTGCTATGGTTTTTCTGTCTGAGCTAGAATCTGCATTATAATAGATTAAAATTTCTCTTTGATGGATTTTCATACACTATATTTTTGATTTAATCTTAATTTGTAAAACAAAATACTGTTTTTAATTCATTAAACCAAATTTTTAATAATACAATATATTTATAAATGAAGATTTTTTTATAAAGCAACCGATTGTTTCCATTCAAAAGTATGCAACATCTGTTGTAAATCTTCTTTGATAAAATTATACATCGGCGCCAAAGAATCTGTATTTATTTGTGAATTAAAATAAAAAGCGGCTCGAAAAAAATGTTCTTGTTGCAGGCTGTCCGTTATAAAAAACTGAAAAGGAGAAGCAGCTGGTCCTTCTACATTAAAGGTCATCCCTATAGCGCTATGTTGATTTTCAAAAGTTTTTTCATCAATAAAACTTGCCTTTTTATTATGCCAATCGGTCATTTTAAAAGCTTGTTTTTGTAAGTGTTCTATATTGTTTTCTTTATTAATCGGAGTATAACTACAATGTAGTTTGGCATCGAAATCAGGAAAATATAAATTGAACCAACATTCATTTGGGGCGGCTTCTCCGAAAAAATATTTATTTCTTTCAATCTCTGCATAAGCTGGATATTGAAACTGCATATTGCAATAATCTCCTGAAAACGTTTTGAAGCCTTTTTGGGGAAGGGTAACTTTTGGATAGCCTCTTGGTTTTGGCGTAATAACGGGTTCTTCACATTGCGTAAAAAGTGCAATCGTGATAACGGCAAAAAAAATTTGAATCAATATTTTCATAAACAGCAGCGCTTTATATATTTATTTAGTAGTCTTCGGTGAACTGAAGTTCACCTATACGGTCTTCTAAAGACGTAATTTCAAGTATAGTTATTTTAAAAAGTCAAAAGTAGGAGAAATAAAACTAAGAAAAGTAGTGAAAAGGTGAGTAATGGGCAAAAAAAAAGCTGCACAAAATGTACGGCTTTTTTCAACAAATTATAATCCCATGAACATATCCAAAATTAATTCT
>JAFMDF010000036.1 GCA_017857395.1 Bacteroidota bacterium
CTGTTGACCTACCAGGACTCGAACCTGGAATGCCAGAACCAAAAACTGGTGTGTTGCCAATTACACCATAGGTCAATGCCACACCTCTTTTCAGAAGCGAATGCAAAGTTATAACATTTTTCTATTTAAGTAAAGTCCTAACTGAAAAAATATTAAAATATTTTTGTTTCTACTTCAAAATCTACCGAATTAAGGTCAAACTTCCCATGTCTGTCTTTTCTTCTTCCCCACAGTTGTATCGGACTCGATATAATAAAACGCCAGGGTTTAATTCTTGCCCATTAAAAGTTCCATCCCATTTATCAAAAGGGCTAGTTGTATTAAAAATACGACCACCCCAGCGGTCGAAGATTTCAAATTCTACTAACTTACCTTCTAAGACAATAGAGTTACTAATACCATACGTATCATTTCTTCCATCATTATTGGGCGTAAAAGCTTTTGGTAATTGAGCGACACATGGTAAATCTTCTGGGTCAATGACGGTGATTCGAATCGTATCGTTGGCATTACAAAATTGGTCAGCTAAATCTAATTGGTAAGTAAAAGTGCCTGCGGAAGTTGGAGCGATACTAGGTTCTGCTGCATTAGGGTCACTTACACCATTAGTGGGATGCCATGCAAAACCGTCTGCACAAGTTTGTCCAACTTCAATATCAACGGAATTACCTAAAAATAAAATAGCATCGTCATTTTGAATACGGTCAGGTGCTAAGTAGAGTGCTTTAATTTCTTCCAAACGTAAGGCTCGATTATATACTCGTAATTCATCGACTAAGCCAGCAAAACGATTTTCGGTGATGCCTACACATTCTCCGTTGGCGATATTTAGTTCTGCATTATTATCAATTTGTACCCTTGAATCGGCCGCTCTTTCTTGTATTAATTCCCCATCAATATATAATAGGCTTCTATTTCCCTTTCTCACAAATACAAGATGCGACCAGCAAGCACCAAAATCTAATTGGGCACTTACAGGCGCTTCCCTCATCGCATCTTGGCTCAATTGCACATTGATGAAATTTGAACCAGAAGCATAATTAATGCCAAAAGATCGGTCAATGCCACAAGCATCTCTTTTAGAAATAATATCTTGGACACCTACTCCATTGGTTGGCTTGATATAAATACTCAGGGAAAAATCAATCGTATTAAAGGTATTACTAATCGTTCCTAAAAAAAGTAAATAATCGTCAATACCGTCTAATAATAAGGCATTGCCTGAGACGCCACATATACATTGAGGGTCGCCAACAATAACTGCTGCTTGATTATTTCCGCTTTCTTCCTTTCCTAAATCTTGGCAATCATCAAAAGAATAATGGGCAATTAGCCCATCTGTAATATCTTGACCATAGGTTAAACCCGCTAAACATAAAGCTATACAACAAAAAAAGAACCTCATTCAATTGGAATTAACTGTACTATTTAGTACTGTTTGATTTTGAAATAATAAGATTGGTTGCTTCCTGAGTAAGATCAAAGTCATAAGCTTCTCATTTAGACACTCCAAGGTATTGAAGACACTTGGAGGTCTGCCAAGAAATTGGCAGCGTTATTTCTTAAACCATTACTTAAAAGGAAACTACGGGAATGTAAACGTTAATCTATTCGCAATATTTTACTTCTTTGCCGAAACTAAAGTTGCCAATTAGTCAAAAGTATTGTTTGAGGAAAGGAGTTGGGCTGGAATAGTCGAATTTTAGCTGCTCTTTTGAAGAAATGTTTTAATGGTTACGAGTTCCGGGTTGAATAACGATATTTGTTTAATTCTTGAATAAAATTACTGCCATTCAACCCGAAACTAGGATTATTTTCCAAACATATCTGCAAGCCCGCCCATACCAGGAGGCATCATACTTTGCATTAATTTTTGACTTTCTTCTCCTTGTTTAGCTGCTGCTTTTTCCAAGGTTCGATTAATGGCTACCAATAATAAATCTTCTACTTCCTCTGTATCTTCCCAATCTAACTTGGTTTTATCAATGGAGATATTTAAGATTTTTTGGTTGGCATTTGCGATTACTTTTATTGCACCATCACCCGCATCTCCTGTCACTTCAATAGTGGCTAATTTTTTTTGTAATTCTTGTTGTTGTTGTTCTACGTTTCCGAATAAATCTCCGAACATATTTAATTGATTTTTAAGTGATTAATTTATTGGTGAACGAAACAGGTATTTTGACGGTAGTTTCGCTGGTTTTTATGATTTTTTATGAAATCCAACTTCGTCACTCACCTAGTTCTTCTGCTGGAACCCACAGCAATTTTTTAAAATCCTGTACTTTATCATCGACTACTTTGACCCCTTCGCTTTCTAAGAGTTCTTGCATCATTGTTGGATGAGGGAAATGCCCTCGACCACTCAATTCTCCTTTGCGATTGACGACTCGATGTGCGGGTACAGGGTCTTCTGCCTGCCAGTTGCATTTATTGAGTGCCCAACCGACCATTCTGGCAGAACCTAGCGATAAATAATCGGCAATAGCGCCGTAATTGGTAATTCGTCCGTGTGGAATCAAGCGAGTAACTTCAAAAACTTGCTCAAAGTAATTACTATTTTTACTCATTGACAATAAATCTTTTGGAGAAAATTTGTTCACCAATTTTCCCTTTTAATAAATAAACGCCATTTTGTAAATGGCTAGTATTGAGTTGCAGGATATGATTATTGGGTATTCGTTTTTCATATAATACACTTCTACCCAAAGCATCATAGACGCTTAAATTTACTGCTTTTATAATAACTTCTGAAAATTTCAGGATAATTTTGTCACTTGCTGGATTTGGATATAACTGGATAGGTTTATCATAAAAATTGATAGTTGAAGAAGTGAGTTGTTCGACAATCCTAAATCGATTATTAGACATATCAAAGAAGATATTATCAGCGCATTTTATTTTTATCCTAGCTCTATTTGTTGTCGTATCAGGTAAAACAACCATTATTTCGCCATTATTAGGGACACCTGCTGCTAATAATTTTGGAAAGTCTTGTCCATTGTTAAAAGATAAATAAATATCTACATTAGTACAATTAACAGGTTCAGCGGTTGTATTGGCGACATCCCATTGCACTAAAATAGAATCTCCCATTTCATATTCAATATTAGCAGAATCAGGTTGTAATACTAAAAAAGGACCTGCTTCTGCTGTAGCCATAAAAGCAACTTCTGCAAAGGCTGTTCCTCCACCTCCTGCTTGATTATCTCTGACAGTTACTCCAAAAGTTAACTGCCGAGTGGTATCTGGTAAGACTTCTCCCGAAGTCACTTTATTTAAAATAATAGTCGTTGCTCTAGGAAATATTCTAGTTGGTTCTCGTGATGGTCGGAAAGCTACAAAACTAGGTGCGCTTTCAATAGGAAAACCTATTTCACTTACAGCTCCCGTATCAAATTGTTCCCAACTATAAGTGAGTGAAGTGTTTTCCGCATCAAAGGCATCCACACTTAATTCAAATGGGGTAGCGATAGGAATTGAAAATCCACTTTTTCTAACGGAAACTATTGGTTGGGTATTTTCAGTAGGGATTTGTTGAAAACAAGTAATCGTATCACTTGCAAAGGCACGTTGAATTTCTTGAATACTTATCCCGTGTAAATTATCTTGTGGCACACCGACTACATTAAATGGGCCACATACGCCTCCATAAGACATAATGGTGCTTCCTCCTCCAGGTTCTACCGCAGTTGCTGCATTTCTTTGACTTTCATTGACGGGTTGCCCGCAATTACTCCAAGTATGATTGGCGCCTAATTGGTGACCAACCTCATGATAAAGTGTTCTCCTAAAATCGGGAATACTTTCATCAAAAATACAAGAGACACCACGTGCTTTAGTCTCCATGGAACATACACTTGCTAAAAAAGCAACACCAGATACACCACCTGTACATTCTGCTGCAAAAACATGTCCTATATCGTAGGAATCCTGCCCAAGTATGCTATCTAGTAAGCCAGTATTGCTGGTTAATAGTTCAAAAGCGCTTCTAGCATCTTCAAATGGGGAAGGCAGGCTATCTGTAAAAATTAATTGGTCGTTATTTTCATGTAAAAGAAAACGAATCCCTGCATCTCGCTCATAAATTACATTTAAACTAGTTAAAGAATTGACGATAGCTGATAAAGAAGATTCGACAGTACCTCCTGTGGCATTCGTAAATTGCTCTGTGGCAGTAATGGCGATGCGAAATGTTTTTAAGTCTGTATTTGAAATAGTATCTAGTTGTATTTGATTGTTTGCTTGTTCAATAGTTTTTAAAGCAGGATTACCACAACTTAATCGTTGGTCAGTATTAGCAATAATATCTGATGCACGATAGACTAAATAAACAGCTTCTTCTCCGGCAAACTCTGCATTTTCAATAAAAAAAGATTCCGTATCGTCTACTAAATGCCCATAGAATCCTTTTGCCGTCCAACTAATACGTCCGTAGAGCGTTGCATTTTCTTTTGAACTAATTTGATAGGATTGAATGGATGGGTATTTTGAATTTAATTCATCTGCTATTATAGGAGAGGCAACCAAGTCTATAGTTGATAACGTATGGATAGGAAAAGCAATAGTTATTGGAAGTCTAGATTGTCTAGATGTAGAAAAAGCAGGTATTGCTTTTTCTAAAAATAGCGATTTATTTAACTGAAATAACTGATACGTTTTCAAATTTGCTACTTTTTCCTTGGCCACTAAATGTTTTTCTACAGGTGTCCACAGCTTATTTTGTGCATTTAGCCCTGTAGAAAATAACATTAGCGTCAAAGGAAATAAAAAGTAGTCAAAAAACGTGCTTAAACAAAATTTCTTCTGTACCATAAAATTTAGTCGATAATTGCTTATAAATGGTTAAAACTGCCTAATTTTGCGGAACTTTCTTTAAAAAAAGTCTCAAAAAGAAAAATCATAAGCATGTCATTTTTTTTTGTTTAACGTTGTTTACAGAAAAATGACAAACATCCACAATTAGAGCGCTAATTTTGTCGTCAGAAGGAATGTAATAACCTACATTACAAATCATTATTAAAAATCCATATATGATTCATTCCTGGCGCGGACAAAAAAAATATATGCTGAACGAATATAAAATACTTACTGTAACACACAAACATGTCCGTTTGGAAAGGATTGGTGATTTTTTAATTCCCCATGCTAATGAAGAAGTTCTGCAAGCAAAATTAGTCGAGCTCAAAGATAAATTTAATTTAGAAGAACTTTTATATGTTGCGACTTGCAACCGAGTAATCTATTTATATAAGTCCGCTAAAGAACTTAATTTACCCTTTCTTCAAGATTTCTTTCAAACTGTTAATCCTACCCTTTCTCCAGATTATATCCAGCGTATTATTACTGCCTACGAAGGTAAAGAAGCCATTAATCATATTTATGAAGTATCCGCTTCTATTGATTCTTTGGTAGTCGGAGAGCGAGAGATTTTGCGTCAGATTAGAGAAGGATTTTATAAATGTGAAAAATGGGGATTAATTGGAGATGGTATTCGATTATTGATGAAGCATTTAGTAGAAGCTTCTAAAGAAGTTTATTCACAAACAAGAATTGGAGAGAAGCAAATTTCTGTTGTTTCTTTAGCTATAAAAAAATTATTAGAAAGTAATATTTCTAGAGATGCTAAAATTTTATTGGTAGGCGCAGGACAGACTAATCAGTTAGTCGCTAAATTTTTGGTAAAATATGAATTTAGTAATGTAACTGTATTTAATCGAAGTATTGAAAAGGCAGCAAAATTAGCAGAACGATTTAATGACTCTGCTTTTTTATTAGCAGAATTACCTAATTATAAAGCAGGTTTTGATTGTATGATTGTTTGTACGGGAGCGACAGAAGCAATTGTCAAACGACCATCCTACCAGCAACTTATTGGCGAAGACACTACGGAAAAATTAATCGTAGATTTATCTATTCCTAATAATGTAAGCAAGGAAGTAGTTGATGTTTTTAATATTAATTATATAGAAATAGAAGATTTAAAGCAGCTAGCAGCACAAAATTTAGATTTTAGAAAGCAAGAAGTAGGTAAGGCTAAAATTTTATTGCGACAGCAAATCAATGAATTTCAGAAAGTTTTCCAACAGAGACAAATCACTAAAGCCTTACAAAATATTCCTTCTGAAATCAAAGCCATTAAACAAAAAGCACTCAACGAAGTCTTCAAAAAGGACATGGATGCTTTAGATGATAATACGAAAGCATTATTTGAAAAAATGATGACCTATATGGAAAAGAAATGTATTAGTGTGCCGATGAAGGCTGCGAAGGAGTTAGTTGCATAAATGTAGCTTAGACGGCTGGTCTGAGTAGATTATTAGATAGCTACTCAGACCAACCGTCTAAGCTACTCTAATAAGCCCGTTCATTTCGCTGCTCCACAAAATTAATAAAGGCCTTATTTACTACTCTAAACCCACCTGGCGTAGGATAATTTCCTGAAAAATACCAATCTCCATTATTATTCGGACAAGCTTTATGTAAACCATCAATTTTCTGATAAATTACTTTTACTTCTGGTTTGATATTCGGAGGCGTAATCATTTCTGCAATTTTATCAGAAACCGTTTCGTAGCTGAACTCATTATACAAATCAATTAAAGGATTGCCCATCTCGGCTAAAGGTAATTTTAATTGTGCCTTACACTTTTTGTAGGTTTCTTTGATTAAATGTGTTTTTCCGTGATCCCTTAATAAGGTAATTAAAGCATTAAAAGCGATAAAATTCCCCAATTTTGACATATCTATACCATAACAATCAGGATAGCGAATTTGGGGAGCGGAGGAAACCACAATAATTTTCTTTGGTCGAAGTCGAGAAACTATTTTAATAATACTATCTCGTAACGTTGTTCCTCGAACGATAGAATCGTCTAATAAAACTAAATTGTCTTTTTCATTATTAACGATGCCGTAAGTTACATCATAGATATGCGAAACCATTTCTCCTCTAGTAGCATCATCTGCAATAAACGTTCGCAGTTTGGCATCTTTGACAACAGTTTTTTCAATTCTTATTTTTTGGGAAAGAATCTTTTCTAGCTTCTTTGGTTTTAAATCTGTGCCTAAGTTTAAAATTTGTGCTTGCTTGCGTTGATTTAAACACTTTTCGGCACCTTCTACTAGCCCATAAAAAGCAGATTCTGCGGTGTTCGGGACAAAAGAAAATACCGTATGTTCAATATCTTGGTCAATTGCTTTTAAAACTGATTTAGTTAACTGTTCGCCTAATTTTTTTCGTTCTAGGTAAATATCTCTGTCTGTTCCTCTAGAGAAATAAATGCGTTCAAAAGAGCAAGGCGTTCTTTTCTTTTTCTCTATATATTTTTTCTCTTTAACCGTTCCATTCTTTTTAATAATTAACGCATTTCCTCGACCTAATTCTTGTACTTTCGTAAAATGAACATTCATGGCAGTTTGAATCGCTGGGCGCTCGGAAGCAACAACGACAATCTCCTCATCCGCATAATAAAAAGCGGGACGAATACCACTTGGATCTCGAATCACAAAAGCATCTCCATGTCCAATCATTCCTGCAATGACATAGCCGCCATCAAATTTTTTGCTGGCTCTACGAAGCATTCGCTTCACATCAAGATTATCAAAAATTAACTGATTGATTTCTTCATTGGTATAGCCATCTGGTTTGTGCCAATTAAATAAACGTTGTACTTCATCATCTAGAAAATGCCCGATTTTTTCCATGACCGTTACCGTATCTGCTTTTCGCTTTGGGTACTGTCCTAATTGCACTAATTCTTCAAATAATTCATCAACATTGGTCATGTTGAAATTACCTGCTAAAACGAGATTTCTACTAATCCAATTATTCTGGCGAAGGAAAGGATGGCAAGTTTCTATAGAATTATCGCCATGTGTGCCATAGCGTAAATGTCCCATTAGTAATTCCCCCATATAAGGTTTATTTTCTTTTAACCATTTGGGGTCATTTAATTGCTGTGGCGTTAAATCTTTAAAATGTAGGCTAACATCCTTGAAAAGGTCGGCTAAGTAATTAGTGGTTACACATCGCTTGCGACTAATGTATCGTTTCCCCGGTTTTGGATCTAATTTAATTGTAGCTAATCCTGCACCGTCTTGACCTCTATTTCTTTGTTTCTGCAAAAGTAATTGAAGCTTGTTCAATCCGTAAAATGCAGTTCCGTATTTTTTATGATAAAACGATAATGGTTTAAGTAAACGAACTACTGCTAAACCACACTCATGTTTAATAGAATCACTCATAGAAAAAAGTTAGGAAAATTAACCTAGATTTATTTAAAAATAAGCGACAAAGCTACGAGAAATTAAAAGACTTAATAGAAGATTGAGCTAGGAAAAATACCCTTTTAGAGATAAATGCCTATTTAAACTAAAAAAGCCCTTAGCAACGACATTTTATATTCGCTACTAAGGGCTTTTAATTGATTAAATCTGACATCTGACAATAAATTTTAATTTATGGTCTGACATCTGACTGCTCTTTATAAATCCGCATCTCCACGGAAAGCAGAGAAATCAAATAACATAGAGAATCGTAAAGTATTATCTAATGGATTTCTTTGATTCGTAGTTGGTACTAAATAAGAAATATTCAATCCAAAAACATTATATTTTAAACCTAAACCAACGGTGAAGTATTTTCTATTTCCTTTAGTAGCATGCTCATAAAAATAACCTGCTCTAATAGCAAATTGCTTGTCATACCAGTATTCCAAACCAACGGAATACATTAACTCTCTTAACTCTTCTGAGAAACCACCTTGTGCATCACCAAAAGAACCAAAAATACCTGAAAAATTAGATACTTCCTTATAATCGGGTACGCTATTAGCATTATCATCTGTGCCTGCTGGATCAGGAGTAGGAGCCATCAATTTATTAATGTCCATGGCGATGGTTAAGCGATTGAATTCATCAAAATCCAAATCCCAAGCAGCACCAACGCCAAAATTAGCAGGAATAAAATCCTTATTAATAGAGTTCGTATAAGTAATTTTTGACCCTAGGTTAGTTAATGCAACGCCTAATGTAAGATTAGAAGTGCTATTACTTAATTCTACAGGCGTTGTATAAGTCATAGAAATATCTGCTGCAAAAGCAGTTCCTGCAGAAATTTGCTCTCCTCCTACTTCTTGCCCTGCGGCTAAGTTAGAGTAAATGAATTTAGCGCCTAAACCAGCGGCAAGTTTATCCCCTAATTTTCTAGCATAAGAACCATTTAATTCAAATTCATTAGGACGGCCATTACCTAGCGGCATGCCGTTTTCATCTGTAAAAGCAATATCTCCTAAAGAAAAATATCGTAAACTAAAACCTGCTGCCTGATCTCTATTTTCACCAAATTGATAATAACCGGATAGATAAGCTAAATAAACATCATTTACATTTAAGGCCCTTAGCCAAGGCGTATAAGTAACGGCGACTCCTCCTTTATCTTCGCCAAAAACCATTTTTGATCCGTTAAAATGCATGGAATTGGCATCTGTTGAAGTTGCGATTCCAACATCTCCCATTGCAGCAGAACGAGCATCTGGTACAATTCTTAAAAAAGGAACGGCAGTAATAATGGTATTAACACAAGGTTCTCCTAATACCGTTTCGTACATATTCGTATTAGAATTAAAAAAACATTGTGCCTTGGCTTGTTGAGTCATTCCCAACAGCATTACTATAAATAAAGAACTGAGTAATGATTTTTTCATAGCTTCATTGCGTAAAGGGCGAAAAAAAGCCCGAATGTAAGAATTTTTGTGGTCTGAATAATTCATGTTGATTAAAATATGTTGTTGCACTAATTTAGTTGCTGCGTCTCCTTAAAAATTATAGAGGAACAATAGCCGAAGATTTGGTAAATCTTTATTTTTTGTGAACCGTTTACGGACGGGATGCCCTAACTTCCAATTCGATTATTTTAAAACTACAAATTTGAGGAAATATTGCCAATGTTAAGAAAAACTTAAAGTAGATATTAATCAAAAGTGTAAAACTAGCAAAAAGAATAGAAAGTTATTAGATTGAGTTATTAAAGGTTGTATATATAGCATAACGATTAATAATTTATCGTAACCTATTTCAAAATAACCAATTTTTGAAAATCGCTATTAATCGTTTTTCCTATCCCATTATTAGTAGAAGGACGAACACTTACTTTATATACATAAGTGCCTCTGGCTAAATTTCCACCATACTCATCTTTTCCATCCCAATTGATGTCGCTTACTCGATTGCCATCACTAATAGCTTGGGCATCAAGTGTTTTTACTAAACGACCAGAAATGGTAAAAATACGTACTTGTACTTCCATCGCTTGCCCTGGACTGAGATTATGTAAAAATTGGAATTGAGTTGAGGTGGTAAAAGGGTTAGGGTAGTTCAAAACTCGTTCCAAAGCTGCATCTTCTGACTCTGCTACTAAAAATTCTGTGATTCCTTCGGAAGAATTATTAAAAACATCCCATGCTTTTACTTTTATTTGATGTAGGCCTAGCTCTAAATCACTCAATGGAAATCGAACGATTCCACTAGTATGGTCATCTTGTGCCGCTTCGTAAAATTCGTTTAATAATAAAGTATTTTGGGTATTATTATCTACAACCGCAGTCAAATCATGTCCAATACTCGTACCAGAAACATTAATACCATTTTCATCAGATAATAAAACGAGTAGTGTTGGACTAGGATTAGTTGTACCTCCAAAAACAAAAGTTGAGTCATTCATAAAGACTTCTACTTGTGGGCCTTCATTATCGACTACTGCATCTGCTTTTGTCCCGCCAATAATTACATTATTATAAAAACCAGCAGCGTCTACTGTTCCATTTTCAGCGTAGTAACTGATTTTTCCAAAACCGTATTCGTAATTAATATCTTTGGGTATTACAAAAGTGAATTTAAATTGCCCATTTGTCACACTAGCTGTTCCTTTGAACAATACATTTTTTTGAATATCAAAAGGTAAAATTCGGCTACCGCTATCATTTCCTAAATTAGAAACCGTCACTTTTTTGTCAAAAACAGTTGGAAATATTTTTCCATTAAAAGAAGTCATTGGATTGCCTGTAGCATCTGCTACAAACCCTTCAACGGTTACTTTTTCTAAAGCTTGTAATGTATCTGCTACCGTTGGATTAATTGGTTTCGCATTAATTTTAGTGGTTATAATATCGAACTTTGGTATGGCTAACTGCATAGATGGGTCTCCTATCAAAGTAAATTTCCTAGCGTTAATATTTGTTGTATCAGCAGAATTACTATTTTTTCCCAATCGCATAATTTCACCGATTGGTGGATGTACACCATCAACTTTCTCATAAATTTGGTCAAAAACAGCTCTGGTTAACCGTTCATTTTGCGAAGAATAAACGGCTCGAACCGTTGTAAATAATCCAATTGCGCCTCCATTGGGATTTAAAAGCGCTTCTTCGCCAGCCGTAACAAATTTGGCATCATCATAACCAGTAAAGGAACAAGTAGCGGTCACTAATAAAGGTAATTTGTCAAAGTTGGTCCAACTTAAAATATCATTGATTTGTAAGACTCTTTCTTGCGTCCAACCTTTTGAACCGCCATGCCCTAAGTAATTTAAAACGAGTATTCCTTTAAAAATTTCATTATTTAAAGCTTCGTTAGCGGCAGGATACCGTTCTCCTCCAGGTGTCGTTATTTGCTGAAAAGCATCTAAAAATATTTTATTGACATTATAGACATCATATAAAGTATCTACTTTAGTAGCAACTCCATTGGCTTGTCGTTGGTGAATACTGCTATCTTCATCATCCGCCATGAAAGTTTGATTCAAGCGCCAATTGCCTAATGTCTTGGGATTCGTTTCATAATTAATTATTTTCCGAATAACCGCTTGAGCTTCTCCACTAGTTTTCGCGGGGATTCGACCAACGGCTATATCCAATGCACCTCTTAACGTAGCGCCTTCGTTATTACTTAATAAGGCATAGAAATCATCCGTTGGAAATCCTTCAATGGGTTGTAACGATTCATCCGTTTCATAAGCAGGAATAAAACTAGAAGGGTTATCTAATCGCTTAATATTTTTATAATCGAAAGAGCCATCTCCTAGGAGTAATAAATAATTAAATTTTGGGGAACGGTCCGCCACCATTTTTACAAAGTCTCGAATAGCTGAAGGGTCTACTCGTCCGCTAGAGAATTCATTATAAATATCGTCTACCAAAACAGTACTAACTTCAAAACCATTATAATTTCGACGATGTTCTGCTAATTGCAAGGCTGCACTTTCAAATTCAGCGTGATAAATAATTAATAAATCTGCAGATTGAATTTCGTGAATATTTTGATTGGCTATAAGACCAATAGCAGTAGGCGTTTCAAAAGTACTGTTTGTTTCGAAGGCAATAAATGCTCTTAAAGAACTCGTGTTTATACCAAAAGAAGCAGTACTGCCACTTAAATCAAATTGCTGATTGGTAGGAATGATTGGGTCAGAAATATCCCAGATAGTCACATTATTAGAAAAGTTGGACAACTCAAAAGTACTTGTTGGGAAATTTAAAGTTTTGGGATCTCTAAAAGCCATTTGATTACCAGAAAAAACTAGACTCCTGCGTACATTTAATTGAATAAAATCTAACCAACCCGTACTGCTTGCGGATTGTGGATATTCAATGGTTACTGGTAGATTTTCTGATGTTGGTATGAAATCTTCATTAATATTGCCAATATGTGCATAGTCATCTTCCACATCTCCAGTATTGGTTCGGCGAATCGTAGCAGAAAATGGATTGCCACTAACGGTAGCACTAAAAGAAGTGGCAGAACTACTTCTGCCTGCGAAAGTAGCTTTTATATTGCCAGGCTCAGTTGTAATAATATTTGGAAAGGAAAAATCAGAGTAAGTTCTTTCTCGGATGGTTTCAAATAAATCTCCGTACCAATCTTTCCCTGTTCCTTGACCTTGAGAAAAATTATCCAATAAGTTAATTAATTCTTCTTCTACCCGAGCATAATCCGTAAAAGCATTGGTCGTATAATCGGTAGTAGTTAAAGAATTTTGATTGCTAATTCGCTTTCCTTGACCTGCGCTAATTTTTATAAAATAATAATTATTAACATCATAAATATTGGTCTCTTGGTTAAATAAGGCTTCGGTTGCGCTATATCTCCATTTATTAGCACCTTCTCCATAAAATAAAATATAATCTCCACTATCAAATTGACCATCTCCTTCTCCAATCACTTCTATGGCATTCTCTTGTAAATCGTCGTATCTGAAATCGGCAATCGTTCTTGGTAGAATACCTCCACCATTTCCATATATTTTTATTGTAGTAGGATCAATATTATCAATATCAATTTTTAACGTTTCTTTTAAAAAATTATAATCTATTTTTTGGATACCTGTTTTAGAGACTGCTATTTTATAAATCGTTCCATCTTTTAAAATTGAATTAAAAGCATGTTCGGTATTTCTTGCCGTCGCTTGTAATGGGGCGGGCGAAAAATCAATCTTTAACTCAAAAGAAACTAATTTTTCGTAGCGATTTCCTTTTTTGATAATCGGAATAAAAAATACTTTGCCATAATATTGGTTGCGATCCAATTCTACGGCTGTCCCGATTTGAATGGTTTCTTGTAGATATTTATCTTCTGGTACGGCTAATTTATCGAATGGCTCAAATTGTGCATTGACGACAGTTACCTTTATGTCGCTATTATTTCCTAATTGAAATCTTTCAGAAAAAACAGGCAATGTTGGATGTTTCGGATTGGAATAACTATCCTCGAAAGTCCAAATTTGTTTTTCAAAATTTCCTGTTGGATTATGGATAATTGGCTCCGTTTCCCAGTTCAACTGTTTTTGGATAGTTATAGGACGCTGTGCCCAAAGAGTAATGGAAAAAATTAAGCAGAGGGATATAGTAAAAATTCTCATAAAGACAATTTTGAAGTCACTAAATTGGTCAATGTTTAAAACAAACTTGATACGTATAAGAAACGCTAATTGAATCAAGCTATTGTTAATAAAAAGTTCGATAAAAGTTAAAATTGTTTCTTTTTAGCGTCTGGTAGTTAGCATAATCGTTTCATTTTAAAATAAAATAATTGCATTTTGCATTTGAATGTTTATTTTGTAGCTTGTAACGATTATTTAAGGTCTAATAGTGAGTAGACAAAGTTAACTCAATTTTTTTTGGTAATAACTTTAATCATCAGTCAATGCTAAGACAGATACTTCTTTTTTTAGGCATTACTTTTTTACTTTCGATAAATGAGGTAAGAGGACAAGACCCTATTTTTTCTCAATTTTATGCGGCACCATTACAGTTAAATCCTGCTTTTGCGGGGAATACTTATGCCCCATTCATTGCAGTAAATTACAGGAATCAATGGTCTGGGTTTAATAATTTTAAGACTTATACCACCTATGCCGCTTCATTTAGTCAATTTGTGGAAGGCTTAAATAGTGGTATTGGATTGATGATTCAATCAGATAACGCGGGTGATGGTATTTATAAAAATACGAGAGTTAGTGCTATTTATAGTTATAAAGTACAAGTGAATCGAGACTTTGCTATTAAATTTGGGATAGAAGGAACCGCAGTACAGAATAGATTAGATTGGAACAAGTTAGTTTTTCCAGACCAAATAGATCCAACTGGTGAAATTAATTTTCCAAGCAATGAAGTTGCGCCTAATAATTTGAACAAAAACTATGTAGACTTATCAACAGGTTTTTTAGCTTATAGCAAATTATTTTATGGAGGCGTGACAATTAAACATTTGAATACCCCTGATGAAAGCTTATTAGCTATTAATAGCAACATCAATAGTGGATTGCCCGTTAGGTTGTCTGTACATGGTGGAGCGCAATTTCCATTATTTGCAGATAATAGAGGTCAATCAACCTCTTTTATTGCGCCTAATATTATGTATGTCAGACAAGGAGATTTTGGACAAATAAATGCTGGGGCTTATTTCGGCTTTGGTTCGTTTTTTGCAGGAGGTTGGTATAGGCATGCATTCACTAATCCAGATGCAATGATTGGTTTAGTTGGATTTCAGAAAGGAGCGATGAAATTTGGGTATAGTTATGATTTTACTGTTTCTGGATTAACGGCAGGAACAACAGGAGGTACCCATGAATTTTCTTTTATTATCAATTTAGATCACAATCGACCTCGTAAAAAAGATTATAACGATTGTTTTGAAATATTTAGGTAATAAGGATAGCAAGAGAACCTATTAACTAGTTATCTAAATGCTAAACTTCCCCCAATAAATTTTGCAAAATACCATTCATATCTAAAAGAGATATTCTCCAAATTGAATTTTATCAATACTTTTGCAAACTGCTTTACAAAATAGCTGATGGAATGCATAAGAAAATCAAATCTTTTCCGTTAGTATTTTTGTGACAAGTTGATTTATAAGAAATCGACTTTATTTTAAATTGAATTTTTTATCTTTTGACGAAAGAATCAACTACTTAGCATTTAGATTATTCGTCAATATATCATCAAATAGAACGTCAATGAATAGGCTGCTAAAACTAAGCGTATCACTTTTGGTCTTCACTGCCTTACTTACTGCCTGTGGCAAAAAAGAAAAGTCAGCTACAACTGGTTGGAATTATAATGACCAAAAATCAGGTGGATTTGAGAAACTAAATTATGAAGGACAGGTAACTGGTCCCAATTTGGTATTAGTGGAAGGAGGAACTTTCACGATGGGACAAACCGACCAAGATGTCACTTTTGAATGGAATAACGTACCAAGAAGAGTTACGGTTAATTCTTTTTACATGGATGAAACGGAAGTTAGAAATATTGACTACCGAGAATATTTATATTGGTTAGATCGTGTTTATGGTGAATCTTACCCAGAAGTATTGAAGAAGGCAGAACCAGACCAATTAGTTTGGAGAGATGAATTGTCTTTTAACGAACCAATGGTGGAAAATTATTTCCGTCACCCTTCTTATGATGATTATCCAGTAGTTGGGGTAACTTGGGAACAAGCGAATGAGTTTTGTTACTGGAGAACCAATCGTGTGAATGAAATGATTTTAACAGCCAAAGGAATTTTAAACCAAAACCCAGAACAAAAGGATGAAGATAGTTTTGATACGGGTTCTTACCTTGCTGGACAATATCAAGGAGATGTTCGTAAAAACAAAAAAGATTTAAAAACAGGTGGAGAAAGAGCGGTTAGATATGAAGATGGTATTTTATTACCTTCTTACCGTCTACCAACAGAAGCCGAATGGGAATATGCTGCTTTGGCTTTAAAAGGAAATATGGCATCTGAAAAAGATGAAAGAATTACCACTTTTAGAATTTACCCATGGGATGGTAATACCGTTCGTTACCAAAAAAGAGATAAATACCAAGGGGAGATTTTAGCTAACTTTAAAAGAGGCGGTGGTGATTACATGGGTGTTGCGGGTAACTTAAATGATGAATCTGCTTTCCCTGCTCCAGTAAGACAGTATTTACCAAACGATTTTGGTTTATATAATATGGCTGGTAATGTAAGTGAATGGGTATTAGATTTATACAGACCAATGACTTCTAAAGACCTTAGAGATGGAGACAATCACGATTTGAACCCATTTAGAGGAAATTCTTTTAAGACACTGGAATTAGATCAAGATGGTGCGGCTGTTGAAAAAGATAGTTTAGGTCGATTGAGATATAGAGCAGAAGAAGATGATGAAGTAGCTAATAGAGAAAACTATAAAAGAGGCCAAGTTTTCAACTACTTAGATGGTGATAAAGAATCAGAAGTATTCTATTCTTACGGAAAAACAACTTTAATTAGTGATAAGGCTAGAGTTGTAAAAGGCGGCTCTTGGGCAGATAGAGCATATTGGTTGTCTCCAGGTGCTAGAAGATTTAAGGAAGAAGATAGAGGAGATAGAACGATTGGATTCCGTTGTGCGATGACTAGAAATGGTGGACCAACAGGGAATGAAGACAATGCTGGAAAGAGCTTTAAATCTAAGAAAAAGAAAAGTAAGAGAAGATTTAAATAATTAATAATCTGTGCTTATTTTAAAAATAAAAAGCCTTTGTGTAGTAATTACGCAAAGGCTTTTTTATTTTGGCGCTTTTCAAAAATGTAGATTTTTTGAGACTTATATTTTAATATATAACTTTCATTCTTACACGTACTTTAGATATGACTATAACGGCACTTTATAATATATTTTTAGACCATCCCGTTGTTTGTACAGACACTAGGAAAATTGAGGATGGCTGCCTTTTTTTTGCTTTAAAAGGAGCAAATTTTGATGGAAATAAATTTGCTCAACAAGCTATTGAAGAAGGAGCAGCATACGCGATTATAGATGATAAAACGATAGCAAAACAAGAGCGATTAATTCTAGTAGAAGATGTATTGACTACTTTGCAAGCATTGGCGAATTACCATAGAAAACAGTTTGAAATTCCTGTAATAGGGATAACTGGAACGAATGGGAAAACGACCACTAAAGAATTAATAAGTACTGTTTTGGCAAGCAACTATACTATTCATTTTACCAAAGGAAATTTTAATAATCATATTGGTGTACCGTTGACGCTTTTATCAATGCCAGCAAATACGGAAGTGGCTGTCATAGAAATGGGGGCTAATCATGTAGGAGAAATTGATTTTTTATGCCGAATTGTGGAACCAACACATGGTTTAATTACCAATGTAGGAGAAGCTCATTTGGAAGGTTTTGGTAGTTTTGAGGGAGTAAAAAAGGCTAAAGGAGAGCTTTATAGATATTTAGAAGAAAATAAAAAACTGGCTTTTATCAATAAAAACGAAGCCCATTTGCAAGAAATGGCGGGCACTAATTTATATAGAGTCCTTTATACTAAAAGCGCTGAACCCAATTTGAAAGTGCCTATTTTTGAAACTAAATTAGTTGCAGCTAATCCTTTTATCGAAGTTGCCTATTTATCAAAAGAAGGTGTTACTCAATCCATAAAAAGTCAATTAATTGGTTTATACAATTTTAATAATATCATGACCGCTATTACTTTAGGTCGATATTTTAAAGTACCGTACGAGAAAATTAAGCAGGCGATAGAAAACTATACACCGACCAATAACCGTTCGCAAATTGTAGAAAAAAGGACGAATAAATTTTTATTAGATGCCTATAATGCAAATGTGACCAGTATGACGAAAGCGCTCGAAAGTTTTGCTAGTTATGATGACGAAAATAAAATTGCCATTTTAGGAGATATGCTAGAGTTAGGGGTTTATAGTAAAGATGCGCATGCAAAAATTATTGAATTAGCGCAAAATTTGGGCATAGAAATATGGACGGTTGGAAAAGAATTTAGTCAATTGAAAGCTAAAGGTATTAAGCAATTTGCCAATACGGAGGTCTTAAAAGAATGGTTCTGGCAACAATCTTTTGAAGACACTTTCTTCTTATTGAAAGGTTCTAGAGGTATTGGTTTGGAAAGGTTATTAAAATAGATAAGAAGACTTAGGCAGTGAACTCTGATTTTCAATACCAAATTTTTGCAAAAATACAGTTATTTGAATAGTCTCGATATTTACCTGTTATTAAAAGGGAAGATTCTCGTCAAGGTCGTCGGAATCTAAATCTTCATCAATGTCATCTTCCTCTGAATAATTATTAAAGTCTATTTCTTCTTCATAGGCAATATATTTACGCCAATTATCTCCATATCTTCTCTTTAACATATATTCTTCATACGGATCAATAGGGTAATCTGTATCCTCTTGCTCGTCTTCAAATTTTTCAAAAAAAGCTTCAAAGAAAGCACAATGACAATATTTTTCTCCTAATAAACATTGAGAACGGTCTGGTTGCTCTTTTCTATCACAAAATTCAAAGAAAAAATAATTGGCTTTAAGCATTGGTACTTCTTGCCTAAATCGCTCTCGAATGACCTTGTATTGAATTCTATCGGGTACTTCTATTTGAAAGACGGCGGAACAGTTATAAACATCCAACATCTGTTTGATGGCGTTCAATAAGATACTAACTTGGCTATCTGTTAATCTACTTTCTGGAGGGAATTGCTCTTTTTTTAAATTTGTCCATTCCTCGAGCGATTTGGTTGGTGCATTTTCTGGATCTTCCATCCAAGGTAATACCCCGAATTCTTCATCAGCTTCTTCCTCTAGGGGATACCAAGGTTCTGGGACGTTTTTGGTGGCGACCTTAATGTCTGTTAATAATTGATTGATGTATCGTTGTAGACTCATTTTGGTATAATCAACTTAGGATTATGGTCAAATATGCACCTAAATTAGTAAAAATCATTAAAAGACCAAAAAAGAAAGGGGATTAATTTATAAGTTTTTATTAGATAAAATAAGGAGTACTTAAATTTTTATTTTTTATTTTTTTCTAATTGCCTAATTCGTTTTTCCAATTTAGGCAATTGCCGAAATAAAGCATAAGCTCGTAAATAATCTTGGTAAGAGATTGCGGGATAACCGTATACCTTACTACCAGCTTCTTCAATAGAGGCAGCTACTCCACTTTGTGCTTGGACTTTTACTTTATCGGCTACTTCAATATGTCCAGCAAAGCCTGCTTGTCCACCGATTTGACATTGATTGCCAATTCTGGTACTACCTGCAATACCTGTTTGTGCAGCAATGACGGTGTTTTCTCCAATAGTTACATTATGCGCAATTTGAATAAGGTTGTCCAGTTTTGTTCCTTTTTTTATAATTGTTTGTCCCATGGTTGCTCTATCAATCACCGTATTTGCGCCAATTTCTACATTATCTTCTAGTACGACAATGCCAACTTGCGGTATTTTTTTATAAGAACCATCTGGTTGTGGGGCAAAACCAAATCCGTCGCTACCAATAACGGCATTTGCTTGAATGATGCAATTATCTCCAATTTTGCAATTATGATATATTTTAACACCGGGATGAATCGTTACATTTTTCCCAATAGTCACGCCAACACCAATAAAAACTTGTGGATATATTCGACAATTATCATCAATACTCACCTCTTTATTAATAGACGTAAAATCGCCTATGGTTATTTGTTTTCCTAATTGAACGGAAGGATGAATGACAGAGACAGTAGAAATACCTTGTGCAGGATGAACAGATTGTTCATAAAATTGTAAGAATTTAGTAATGGAACTATAGACATCTTTGACCTTAATTAAGGTTGTATGAATTGCTTTAGTTGCCTTAAAATCTTCGTTGACTAATACTGCGGCTGCTTTTGTCTCATATATATAAGACTCATATTTTAGATTAGACAAAAAAGTAATCGCTCCTTCCGATGCTTGTTCTATTTTTCCAGGATGGGTAATGACTGCTTGGTCATCACCAATAACTGTCCCGTTTAAATAAGTAGCAATTTCTTTTACCGTTAATTTCATAGCTTACTTAAATTATTTATTCCCTTCCAAAATATCCGCACCCAATAACCGATTATCTTTATTGACATACCAAGTCCGAGCCTTTGGAAATCGAATACCATTAATTATTTCTTCGCCTACTAAAGGAATGTATTCTCCATCATTAACTGCTTCGTCATGATAAAACCGATAACCGATTAAAGCATAGTTGGTTGGATTAAAATAAAAATACCAAATATCTTCGCCTACCGCTTTATCATACGTCACTTTCATAGACAAAACTTCATCCCCTTGAAAAGTAGTGGTGCTTACTTTTTTGTCAATTTGGGTGCCTGGGTCTTTTAGCTTCATTGGCATGCCCCATAGGTAAACGTAATAATTTCTAATTCTTTGTAATTGTGGACAGGTTAATCTGAACTTTTGTACTAAACTGTCAGCAACAGTTGCGGAACCATTTACTTTATAGCTACAAACATCTCCTTTAACCATCTTCTCGATTCTATATCCTTCCCTATTTTGGTCTAAATAAAAGTAAGCTTTTTTATTATCCAATTTTAAAGTGCTTTGTCTGTCCGCTCCATTAGGGCGGGTTTCTTTCAAGGGTAAAGTACCTTTAAACGTATCCCATTTATCTTTTGGGTCGTGGTATTGAATACTCTTTTCCAATAACTGTTGACCTGTAATAGTTTGAGCATAGATATAAGAAGGCGTAATTAGAAAAAATAAACAATAGCAAATAATTTGTTTCATGACGAATATTTAATGATTGAGAATAGTTGTTTTTTATGATTGCGACAAAAAGTCAGCTTATTTTAATTTTTAATGACAATAAGTCAGTTGTGTTTTCTGTTTTTCAGCAAGAATGACTTAAAAAATGGCATGGCACACGACTTGATGTAGGTAAGGTGTAAATTAATTAAAAAAATTGCAAGCATTCTAAAATGAATAGAAGAAAGCTTGTTAAATTTCAAAACCATAAAAATTATTTAAAATGAGACAGTTAGTAAGAAGAAGAAATCACGGATTCCCAACTTTTGCAAAAGTAGTTAATGATATTTTTAACGAAGATTTTGTAAAAAATTTAGATGAAAATTTAAGCGTGTGGAACGGTAGCCAACCAGCCGTTAATGTAAAAGAAGATGCAGATGGCTATTCCTTAGCTTTGGCTGCGCCAGGTTATGGTAAAGAAGATATTGAAATTAAGATTGAGGAAAATGTCTTAACCATCTCTTCAGAAAAGAAGGACGATACAACTGCTAAAGAAGGCGAAAAAGTTACCCGAAGAGAATTTAAGTATGCTGCCTTCAAAAGAACGTTTACTTTACCAGATACTGTAGATGCGACTAAGATTGGGGCTAATTACGACAATGGAATTCTAAATATTAGTATTCCTAAGAAAGAAGAGGCAAAGCCAGTTCCAGCTAGAACAATTGAGATTGCTTAATAGCAAATGGATAGAATATGAGGATAAGGAAAAAAGCAAATAGATAATCGATTTCTCATAGTTATGTTAGTTGAAAAGCTCCTATCTGTAAAATGGTAGGGGCTTTTTTTTTAGGCTAGTAGCACATTACCAGTTAATCTTTTATTAATAAAGCGTTAGATACAAAATAGATATAAATCCGTTGTCCTTTAATTATCCGCTGTATAATTTCTACAACTGATAATTAAAGGACAACGGATTTGTATTTTCTATTTAGCAAATCAGGATTCTTGTGTTTTCTCCCGAAACAACGCCTCAAAATCAGGACTTTCTGTATTCATCCATTTATCCCAAAAAGTAAAATACAAACCATAATTAACTAAAAATTTAGCATGATGTTGACTATGATGTGTTGCACCAATTAACCATTTACCCAGCCAATGCTTTTCAAAACCTTTAGGATAAATTTCTATATCTAAATGATTAATCGTGGCGGAAACGGTCATAATAATGAGCATCAGCATCACCATACTAAAGTGCATCGGCAAAAACAAAATAATAAAAGGAACGACGAAAGCTTGTAATATAGATTCTAGCGGATCAAAAGAAAAAGCTGTCCAAGGGGAAGTGACAATACTATCGTGGTGAATTTTATGCACTAGGCGATAAACTTTGGGGCGATGCATCCAGCGATGCAACCAATAATAATAGGTCTCATGAATGAAAAGTGCGATAAATAAACTGAATGGTAAATAGAAAATTGAGTATTGGTGAGGGTCAATATAAATTGTGCTATAGCCTGCTTGCCACATCCAAACTATACCGACTCCAGATAAGGCGAAAATAAAAGAAGTCAACGCCGACCATTTTATTTCTTGCCAAGATTGCCCTTTGGGGCGCAGCATAGTACTAATTTTTCTCGATAGAAATTTATCTTTAAAAGTCACGTGAAATAAAACGACAAAAAGTCCAGACACTAGAACATAGCGTAAAAATACAACTAGACTCAAAGAAATAATAAAAGCAACAACTGCAGTAATATCTGAAAAGTCAACGATTGGCTCCATGAGTATATTAAGCTGGTTCAAAAATAATCGTCGCCAGCGGAGGGATTGTCATTTCTAGAGAATAGGACTTCCCATGCCAAGGCGTATCTTTAGCTGATAAAGTCTTTTTATTACTAATTCCACTACCTCCATATTTCGGAGCATCACTATTGAAAACCTCTTTCCATTTCCCTTTTTTGGTTACTCCTATCTTAAATGCTTCCCGAACGACTGGCGTGAAATTACAAACAACCAATTGGTCTTTATGTTCCGAATCTCCTTTTCGGAGATAAGCAATCATACTATTTTCTCCATCATCATGAGAAACCCATTCAAAGCCTTCTTGGGAGAATTGTTTTTGATAAATGGCAGGGGTATTTTTATAGTATTTATTTAGGTCTTGAATCAAGGTCTGAATCCCTTGATTAGCAGGATGTTTTGTTAATGCCCATTCTACGCCTCTTTCAATACTCCATTCTGTTCTTTGTGCTATTTCGTCTCCCATAAATAATAGGTTCGTGCCTGGGTGGGTAAACATATAAGTATACAGCAAACGAAGATTGGCAAATTTTTGCCATTCATCCCCAGGCATTCTGTCTATAATTGCGCCTTTTCCATAAACTACTTCATCGTGCGACAAGGGTAGCATAAAGTTTTCAGAAAAACCGTAAGCTAAACTGAAAGTGATTTCATTATGATGGTATTTCCTATGAACAGGTTCTTGATTAAAATAATTTAACGTATCGTGCATCCAGCCCATCATCCATTTTTGCCCAAAACCTAAGCCACCTGTATAAGTCGGTTTAGAAACCCCTGTCCAAGAAGTGGATTCTTCTGCAATAGTAACAGTATCAGGAAACTCTCGATAAACCGTTTCATTAAATTCTTTTAGAAAAGAAACCGCTTCTAAATTTTCATTACCACCATATTTATTAGGAATCCATTCCCCGTCATTTCTAGAGTAATCGAGATAAAGCATAGAAGCTACGGCATCGACTCTTAGGCCATCAATATGGTATTTATCCAACCAAAATAAAGCATTAGAAATTAGAAAGGATCTAACTTCATGTCTTCCGTAATTAAAGATTAAACTTTTCCAATCAGGGTGAAAACCTAATCTTGGGTCTTCATGTTCATATAAACAAGAACCATCAAATTTACCCAAACCATGCGCATCTTCTGGAAAATGCGACGGTACCCAATCTAGGATTACGCCAACCCCTGCTTGATGAAAGGCGTCCACTAAAGCCATAAAATCCTGTGGTGTTCCAAAACGACTGGATGGTGCAAAGTATCCAGTTATTTGATACCCCCAACTTGGAAAATAGGGATGCTCCATGACAGGCATAAATTCCACGTGGGTAAAGCCCATTTTTTGTACATAGTCCACCATTTCAAGGGCCATCTCTTGATAGCTTAGCGATTTATCCGCAGCTACTTTTTTCCAAGAACCGATATGTACCTCATATACAGAATAAGGTTGTGGCTTACCTGCTAAAGCTTGTCTATTTGCTAACCATTTTTCGTCTTTCCATTCATATTCTAATTGCCAAGTAATCGAAGAAGTATTAGGCGGTACTTCCCAGAATAGGGAGAAAGGATCTCCTTTTTCTAATAATTGACCATCTTGTGCTTCCACACAATATTTATATAACTCGCCTTTTCCAACAAAAGGAATAAATCCTTCCCAGATACCAGAACTATCCCACCGAGCAGATAAATAATGCGTTTGTTTATTCCAAAAATTGAAATTACCAATAACTGAAACAGATTTAGCACTAGGTGCCCAAACTGCGAAATAAGTCCCCCATTGCCCAGCTACTTCAATGACATGACTGCCTAGTTTCTCATATAATTTATAATGCTTCCCTTCTCTGAAAAGACGAATATCCAAATCGGTTAATAAACTATGATTGATTACTTTTGACATAAATTTGGTAAACTAAAAAGGCGTTTAAAATATTGTGTAATACAAAGGTATGAAATGAATAATTGACTTAGTGTATTTTTGACACTTATTAATAAAAATAAACTATTTTCGTATCTATTTAGTAAGGAGCTTGGGGCGGAGGAATTCAAAATAGTGGGCAATTGAAATTTTAAGATTTATCAGAAATTATTTCAAATATTAGTCGGTTAACCCTTTGCCCTAAGCCCAATGCCCTTTGCTAAATAATTAACTATTCCTAATAAATTATAAAAATAGTAATAAGTATGAATATATCTGTAGAAATTAGCATGTATCCTTTAACTAAAGATTATGAATCACCGATTCTTAAATTTATTGAGCAATTACATCAACATCCAAATCTTAAAATAAGTACGAATACGATGAGTACGCAGATTTTTGGAAAGTATGAGGCCGTGATGGGCGCTTTAACCCCAGAAATTAGGGCGGCATTTATGGCAGAACCAACCACAATTATGGTTATGAAAATCATTAATGCAGATTTAACCCCTGAAAAGTAGCAAAATTTAATTATTTTAATTAAGAAAGTAGCTCTTTTCGGTATTTTTTTAATAAAAGTCATATCTTTGCAGTCCTTTTTGAAAAAGATATAAATCTAAAGATATGCAAACGATAAAAGTAGCTGGAAATGTAAGACCAGCATTAGGAAAAAAAGCTACTAAAGCTGTAAGAAACGAAGGTGGCATTCCATGTGTAATTTATGGCGATGCAGAAAACATCCACTTTTCAACAACTCATAAGGCTGTAAAGAACTTAATCTACACACCTGACTTTAAAGTAGCAGAAATTGATGTAGATGGTGTAACACACAGATGTATCCTAAAAGATGCACAGTTTCATCCTGTAAAAGAATCAATTCTTCACCTTGACTTTTTGAAGTTAGAAGATGGGAAACCAGTTATTTTAGAAGTACCTGTAAGATTTAAAGGAAGTTCTCCTGGTGTTAAATTAGGTGGTGCTTTACAACAGTCTTTAAGACGAGTAAAGATTAAGACAACTCCTGAAAATATGGTTGATGAATTAATTGGCGATATTACTCCATTAGGATTAGGTGAATCTATTAGAGTAAGAGATTTAGAATTGCCAGAAGGTGTAGTCGTGACTAACGCTCCAGCAATTCCTGTTGCAATGGTAATTGTACCAAGAGCATTGAGAGGAAAAGATGCAGAAGAAGGAGAAGAAGCAGAAGAAGCAGCAGCATAACCAAGTAAGTTTTTTGAACTTATTTCTATATAAAAAGGGCTTAGACAAATCATATTGTCTAAGCCTTTTTGTATTTTGGGATGAGTTTGATTGTCATCATTTCATAAACTACTTCTATCATGACTCCTTTAAAAATAACGACCATCCAAACAAACCTTTTCTGGGAAGATATAACCGCAAATTTAACTCAACTAGAAAATAAATTAGCTGCTTTAATTGGTGTATCTGATGTAATTGTTCTACCAGAAATGTTTACCACCGGCTTTAGTATGAATCCAACTAAATTGGCAGAATTGCCCAACGGAATAACTTTAGCATGGTTAAAAGAACAGGCGCAAAAAACAAAGGCTGTCATTACTGGTAGCTATATTGTTAATGAAAATGGACATTATTATAATCGTTTAATTTGGATGCAACCAGATGGTCATTTTCAGACGTATGATAAAAAGCATCTTTTTTCTTTATCCGCAGAGCCAAACCATTATACGGCTGGACAAGAACGGTTAATAGTGGAATATAAAGGCTGGAAAATTTGTCCCTTAATTTGCTTCGATTTGCGCTTCCCTGTTTGGAGTAGAAATACAGAAAATTATGACTTATTAATTTATGTAGCGAACTGGCCTGAAAAAAGAGCCCATCATTGGCGGTCTTTATTAACGGCGAGAGCTATTGAGAATCAAGTTTATACAATCGGAGTTAATAGAGTTGGAACAGATGGGAACAAAAGTTATCATTCTGGAGATACTTCGGTTATTGATTATAATGGAAGTGTCTTAGTTCACACTGCCTACGTTGAAAATATCAATACGATAGAATTGGATTATCAAAAACAACAAGACTTTAGGCAAAAGCTCCGTTTTCTAGCAGATAGAGATAATTTTAAATTAATATAATGTGAATAACTACGGGTTATCCACATAATAATGTTGGTAACTTGTGTTTTATTTATAATTGTTGCTTTAAAAATTCCTGATAAGTAGCTGGCGTGTCTAAATCAAAAATTCCTTCAGGAAAATCTATCGTTATAATCTCTCCTTTATAATTTTTAATGATTTTTCTAGCTCCTTCATCTTTATTTAAGGTTTTTAATTTACCAAAAAGACTATTGGCAAATAAAGCGGGAACGCCTTTAATATTGTTGTATATTGTAGCAATGATAGCCACATTATTGTCTCGATAAGCAGCAATTAATTCCCGTAATTTTTTAGTCGTTAAATAAGGTTGGTCGCATACCATAATAATAATAGCGTCATAAGTTATAGGTTTTGCTAAGAAAAACTCTACTCCCTTTTTTAAGGTAGTTCCCATTCCTTGTTCCCAATTTTCGTTAATGATGACCTCCACAGTTGCTTGTTGTGTAATATAAGGACTTATCTTTTCTGCATTTGCGCCTAGGACAACGACGGTTTGCTGGTTATCCAATGCTTGTGTGAGGTCAATTGCTCTTTCTATTAAAGTTTGATTGTCAATTTTTAATAACTGCTTAGGTGTTCCCATTCTTCGAGAAGCGCCTGCTGCGAGAATAATAATACCGATTGGATTAAGTGTTGAAGAAAGTTTATTTGTCAAAGATTTAGGTTTTAAATTTGAAAAAGTAAAATTAATTAATTTTTTTTGAATTTTTTTTTGATGTAAAATATTGATTATCAGTAATATAAAATGCAATTAAAAAATAATCAACATTTTTTTAATAATCTTGGAACTTTTAATATCCTATTTGTGGTTCTTATGAAGGATTCAAAAAAGTCTATATTTTTAAATTAAACACATCAAAAAATTAAGATGTTTTTATTCAATCAACATATTACATTCAACAACTGCGATACTATTCTTTTAAAGAGTATTCAGCTAAGTAAACAAGGCAATAGTAGTCTTGGAATGATTAAGCCAGTTGGTTTCGACAGTTCCCTCTTCTAATAGTTCTCTTCCTTTAAAGTAGAGTAGCTGTTAGAAAATGCAGCTACGAAACAAAATTTCTTTTTTAATATTTCAAGGCTGTATCTTTTGTTTTAATTGGCCGCCATTAGCGTCAATTAATTATTGCTAAATCATGCTGTTTGGAGCAGCTTTAGAAATCGAATAATTTATACATTTCGATTTATAAAGCAATTTCAATGATTCAATTTGGTCATTTTTCTGATGAATGCACAGAAAAAGACATAGTCTTTTTTTGCCTTATACTTTCGTAATCCAAGCGGAAAAAGATTTCGACTAATCAGGATAAGCGTGAGTTTGAATCTGGAAGAAGGTACAAAAAAATGCGCTTGTAGCCCAATTGGCAGAGGCGTCTGGCTTAGACCCAGAATGTTGTGAGTTCGAGTCTCACCAAGCGTACTATAAGGAGAATAGGCAACTATTGGTTGGTTGCGCTCGCCTGCTAAGCGAGTTTTCGGTGAAAGCTGAAAGGAGGGTTCGATTCCCTTGTTCTCCGCAATTGTTTTGGAAAGTAAAGCAGCTATATTGGATTGGCGACTAGTCTTGAAAACTAGGTTTCTAAGTAATTGGAATGGGGTTCGAGCCGGCTAGCTTTCCGCTAATAACAACATCATTAATACTTAAAACCAGATGATAAAAACCTAAGCGTAGCTTAACAGAGAGCAGCTGTTGTTTAATAGCAGAAGGTGTAGGTTCAAATCCTACCGCTTAGCGGACTTTAAAGAAAAAGGAAGAAGAAAAAAATATTGGTTAGCTGTTGCCTTCACGAGCAACGTGAGCACATAGGGACAGCACTCGGGGTTCGATTCCTCTATTCTTCCACATGCGAATATCGCTTAATAGGTAAAGTGCCTGACTTCCAATCAGGAGCAATCGGTTCGATTCCGATTATTCGCTCAAATTTCCTGAAGTGGCGCAATGGTTAGCGCACTTGCCTGATAAGCAGGAGGTTGATGGTTCGAGTCCATCCTTTAGGACGATAAGGCAATATAGCTCACTAGGTGAGAGCGTTGGTCTGAAAAATCAGAGGGCAGGGTTCGATTCCCGTATTGCCACCATGCAATAGGTAGTAGCAGTTTGCAGTAAGCAATTGTAGTCCATCTATTAATTTAAAAAATTGCGCGGTGTTGTAATTGGCAACATGCTGGTCTCATAAGCCAGCGCTACGAGTTCGAATCTCGTCTGCGCAACTAATGGAAGATTATTAGCAATTATTAAGGTCACTCAAATCCAAAATAATCTCTAATAACTCGAAGTAATTACTTCTAATTTGCCTCGTAGCTTAGTTGGTTAGAGCACTCCGCTTTTAACGGAGGGGTCGTGAGTTCGAATCTCACCGAGGTAACTATATTTTATTGAGTATTAGGATAGACTAGTGTATTAGATAGAAAATTGATAATTATCCGTTGCCTTAAATCCGTTGCCAACTGTAAATTAATTGGTAACGGATTTAAGGCAATGGATTACTACATATTATATGGTATAAATCTACTTATTCTTTGTTTGAAATCGCTTCAAATTTTGCTGAAAAGCTTCCAAATCTTCATCTTTTTGTTCAGCAGCTATCTTTACTGCTTTTTCATAATTTATAAGCGCTAACTCCTTCTGACCAATACCAGCTAAAGCTTCTCCGTAGCTATCAAATACATTAGCCGAGTTCGGAAATAGTTCCGTATTGGATTTAAAAATTGCTAAAGCCGCTGTTGTTCTTTTACTTAATAAATAATCATACCCTAAAAGGTTTATATCTCTTTCAGTTAGCATGTTTGCTTTAAGGATATTTTCTAATGCTTTGAGAACAGTTGCTTCTCCTGCCTTTGTTATTTTTTTGTCCGTCAATGCATTTAAAGTCGTTTCTAAAGGATTGAAAAAATTGTTTTTATAGTTTTTTGCTCCTTCGATAGCCAATACTTTTGCTTTCTCTAGAGCTTCATCTGCTGCTACTTTTTCATCTGGAATTACGCCTACTCCTTCCCAATTCGTGTTGGTAACAGGATTGATAGATCTAGCAAATGGTATCCGCACCCCAAACCCGTCAGTCAACCGAAAATAACGGGTAGGATGTGCGCCTCCCCAAGTAGTTTCTCCAACAATCGTAGCTCGCTTTTTGCTTTGCATGGTATAAGAAAAATCTTCTGCTGCGGAGAATGTTTTTTTACTGGTTAGAATATAAACAGGAACCTTAGGTCGCTTTTTGCCTTTTACGGGCACCGTCCATAATTCTTCCGTATGGTCAGTTGCTCTATTATAAATGGAATTCAATAGAAAATGCGTATCAAAAAAATAGCTACAGATATATTGCACCATTCGTGGGCTACCTCCACCGTTTTGCCGCATATCAATAATTAAAGCATCTGCTTGGGCTAATTGCTTCATAATAACATCTATTTCGGCAAAGCTTTTTTCGCCGCCACCAAAATATCGCATATCAAAATAGCCTACATTATTTTCATAATATTTAAATTCATTCAACATTGGCTTATAGTAACGGGAAAAGTTTTGAGCAAAAGGTACTTTCTTATTCACTTCTTCTTTTTGTGGTGCTCTCGGTGGTACCATACTCAAATGTTTGTCTGCGGTAATTTTTCGCATCTGTTGCGTTACTTCCTTTGCTAGTGCTTCCCCTGTGATAAAAGCATCGAAGTGTTTATTGGCCATTAGTTTATCTAAATGCGCATTGGTTTCTTCTGCTTTATCAAGGAATACATAATGTGTTAACATCAATTCCTGAATGCCTTTTACCAACTCATTATTAGATTGGGCAAAATTTAAAAATGGGCTTAATAAAAATACTAGTAATAGGCTTATTTTATTAGTCATGCTGCTTATCATAATTATAGTTTTAATGATTTTGTCTAATTTATTCCTTTCTGTAAAATGGAGGACTAAGGCCAACTTTGTATAAGATTCTTTAAATCCACATTAAGGTGTATCCTACTAACCATTTTACTTGATTAACTAATTTTATCCTTCTGCAAGTCCATATATTTTGATAAAACTAAGCTAAATACTACATTTGTCAAAAAAGTAGAACGGTCTAATTTGAAATACTTTTAGATTTTTAGTTTCAACTTTTCAATTTTAGATTTTTTCCCGAATGTTTTCGGGATTTCGATTTCACTCAACATGGGCTATAAATACAATAGAAAAGACATCCTGAAGCAAGGCATAGATTTGATGAGTCAATCGGGCTATCACAATATCGGTGTGATGGAAATTCTAAAAAGTATGGGTATTCCCAAAGGCTCTTTTTATAATTTTTTTGATAGCAAAGAAGCTTTTATTATAGAAGCGATTGAATTTTATGGTTCGGCTAACTTAAAATTAATTGACCGAATAGAGCAAATGAACGAATTAAATCCATTGGAAAAAGTAAAAGCTTATTTCAATCATTTAATTCAAAAAAATAAAGCACAGCAGTTTAAATATTCTTGTTTCTGGGGCAATATGTCTACCGAAGTAGCAGGGCAAAATGAAAAAGTATCGCAAGCCATTCAGAACCAAATGAGCATTATCAAAGAACGATTTGTACAATGGTTAACTGAAGCGCAAGAACAAAACATCTTAATTGAGGTTTATACTCCGACTGATATAGCGGATTTTTTATATACTAATTTTCACGGGGCAATGGTCACCATGAAATACCAACAATCAGCTAAACCACTAGAGGACTTTTTAGCCATCAATTTTAGATTATTAAGTAAAAATTAGCTTTTCTTTTACCACATAGTCACATAGTTTAAAAACATAGATAACATAGTCTTACAAAAAGGATTATAGGAATTAGGTAAATATTATTGTGCGATTATATGGCTAAATAACAAAATTAGATTATGTCAAATTCAACGAAGTACCCAAAGTTATTAGAACCTTTAGATTTAGGATTCACTACTTTAAAAAATAGAGTCTTGATGGGCTCCATGCACACCATGCTAGAGGAATCAGAAAATAGTTATGCACGGATGGCTGCCTTTTATGGCGAACGTGCTAGAGGTCAAGTAGGTTTAATTGTTACAGGAGGAATAGCTCCGAATATAGAAGGTGGCGCTTTGTCAGGTCATGCTTTTGATAATGAAGAAGAGGCGGTAAATCACCGAGTTGTGACAGAGGCCGTTCATAAGGAAGGAGGAAAAATATGTATGCAGATTTTGCACGTTGGGCGTTATGGATATACGCCTAAAAATGTATCTTCTAGTGATACTAAAGCGCCTATTTCGCCATTTCCTGCTCGAGGACTAACAGGCGAAGAAGTGGAAAAAACAATAGCAGATTTTGTCCATTGTGCTAAAATGGCGCAGCATGCAAATTATGATGGCGTAGAAATCATGGGTTCAGAAGGGTATTTGATTAACCAATTTATTGTTAGTAAGGTCAATAAAAGAACGGATGAGTGGGGTGGTTCTTACGAAAATAGAATTCGTTTTCCACTAGAAATTATTCGTAGAACTAGGGAAGCAGTTGGGGAGAACTTTATTATTATCTACCGATTGTCTATGCTAGATTTAGTGGAAGGTGGTAGTACTTGGGAAGAAGTGGTGCAATTAGCCAAATTAGTGGAAGAAGCAGGTGCAACGATTATTAATACAGGTATCGGATGGCACGAGGCAAGAGTGCCAACTATTGGAACGGTTGTACCAAAAGGTGGTTTTGCATGGGTCACAAAGCGAATGATGGGCGAAGTTAAGATTCCATTAATTGCGACGAATAGAATTAATATGCCGGATATCGCAGAAAATATCTTGGCAGAAGGTTGTGCAGATATGGTTTCTATGGCTCGACCATTTTTAGCAGACCCTGAATTGGTTTTGAAAGCCATCGAAGGCAGACCTGAAGAAATTAATACTTGTATTGCCTGTAATCAAGCTTGTTTGGATCACACCTTTACCATGCAAGTTTGTTCTTGTATCGTTAATCCAAGAGCTTGTCACGAAACAGAATTAAACTATTTACCAGCCAAGACAAAGAAAAAAATTGCGGTAGTAGGTGCAGGGCCAGCAGGATTAGAAGCCGCAACCATTGCTGCGAGAAGAGGACATGATGTTTATTTATTTGAAGCAGAAAGCGAAATTGGCGGTCAATTTAACATGGCTAAAGTCATTCCTGGAAAAGAAGAATATGGACAAACGATTCGTTATTATAATACGATGATTCGTAAATATGGCGTAAAGCTAAATCTGAATTTAAGAGCAACTGTTGAAGGATTGACGACTGGTGGCTATGATGAAATCATCTTAGCTACAGGTGTTACACCAAGAAAACTAGATTTTGAAGGCGTTGACCATAAAAAAGTATTGAATTATGCTGATGTTTTATACAAAAAGAAACCAGTTGGTAAAAGTGTAGCAATTGTAGGTGCGGGAGGAATTGGTTTTGATATGGCAGAATATTTAGCGCATGACATGGCACACGAATCCGTTAGTTTGGATGTCGCCAATTATATGAAAGAGTGGGGCGTAGATATGACTTACAAAAAAGGTGGTTCTTTAATGGAAGGCGGTGCGCAACCATTACCTTCTCCAAGAGAAATATTTTTATTGAAGCGCTCAAAAGGCAAACACGGTAAAGGGCTAGGTAAAACGACTGGTTGGATTCACCGTTCTAGCTTGGCTATGAAAAAAGTCAATATGATTGGGGAGGCCCAGTATGATAAAGTGGATGATGCAGGTTTGCATATTACTGTTGGCGATGAGTCTAGAGTCATTCCTGTGGACCATGTAGTAATTTGCGCTGGCCAAGAACCTTTACGTGCAATGTATGAAGAATTAGATGCTGCTGGTCAAAGTGTGCATTTAATTGGTGGGGCGAATATCGCTGCTCAATTGGATGCTAAGAAGGCTATTAAAGAGGCTAGTTATTTGGCTGCTGCTTTGTAATAGATTTTTTTATAAAAGGTACTGATAAAAAGGCGCATCTAAACCACTGTTTGGATGCGCCTTTCTTATTTGGTATTTAAATTTTAAAAAGGATAAGTATCCATCATCAAAATTAAGGCAACTCCTGCCGCTGCACCTGAGACGAATAAATTCCATTCTCGTTGTTTCACTTTAAAAATATTTAAGGCTAAAAAAGTACCACCTAAAATGATAGCGACAATCATTAATTGCCCCAATTCTACACCAATATTAAAAGCGAATAATTGAGTAATTAGGGAATCCTCTTCTCCTGGCATTAAAGCAGAACGCAAAAAATTAGAAAAACCCATGCCGTGAATCGTACCAAAAAATAATGCTAATAAATAAGTGATATTTATTTTTTTAGTAGAAATTGTTTGAGTGGCTTCTCTTGTATCTCTTTTCCACACATTAAAAAGACTTGTTATTAGAATGGTGACTGGAATTAAAAACTCCACAACCTTAGTAGAAAAAGAAATAATATTTAAAGCGGCTAGTGCCAAGGTAATTGAGTGCCCAAGCGTAAAAGCCGTAACTAAAATCAATACCTTTTTCCATTCGGAAATTCGATAAATAGCGCATAATGCTACCAGAAAAAGAATATGGTCATAGGCCTTGATGTCCGAAATATGCTCAAAACCTAATGTTAAAAAGGTGCTAAAAATTGACTCCATCAAAACATATCGTTATTTTTATAAAATATTTTTAGAGCACAAGATAGGGGATTCCCTTAATTTGCTCGTCTATGAGAAAGCGGAACAAAGTTACTAAATAATGAATACTCCCCTATTAATTAGCAATTTAATCGTTAATTTTATTAACTGGATTAAAATTTGTTACCTCTTTGGCATTATTTGATATACTAATTTCGTTTACCTAAGGATATATTACCTGACTGAATTAAACTAATAAGATAGTTTGCGGTTATAATTACCCATGAAATATTGTATTCCAATATCATTACTTTGCCTGCTTTTATGCAGTTGTAATCAATTGACAGAGCGATTGGATGGCTTTGCAGTTCATGGAATTGATATTTCTCATCACCAAGTAGAAGTTGATTGGGATACGATAGCGACGCAAAAAATAGATTTTGCTTTTGTCAAAGCTACGGAAGGTAGGGATTTTAAGGATAACTGTTTTACTCAAAATTGGCAGGAATTAAAAAGAGTCAATATCAAAAGAGGGGCTTATCACTTCTTTCACCCTAATTTATCTGCACAACAACAAGCGGATAATTTTATTAGAACGGTGGAAATGGACTTTGGTGACTTACCGCCTGTTTTAGATTTTGAAGTGACCAATAATATAGCAAAAGCGGAAATCTTGGAGCAACTTCAAACATGGTTAGATTTAATAGAAACACATTACAAAATCCGACCCATCATTTATACCAACCAAAAATTATATTTCAAATATTTATTAAATAATTTTAAAGACTATCCTATTTGGATGGCTCGCTATAATACGATAGAACCAAATATGCTATCTGAAAAAGACTGGTCTTTTTGGCAATATGGCAATAAAGGTACTGTCAAAGGTATTGACGGATTTGTGGATTTAAATGTTTTTAATGGGAACTTAATAGATTTGGAAAATATGAGTTTATCTCCAGAAACAGCTATTAGCAATATTATGGTTGGAAATCGATAAAGCTCAGTTTCGTACTACTGTTGATAATTGTTTTGGTTGAGCTGTAATCACCTCTAATTCTTTTAATGTTCCTCCTGCTATCATTCCTAAACTTCTTTGTTGCGTTGTATTCCCGAAAGCATATTCGCAGTTTTGTCCATTCCGACTACAATCAATTACTGCATCAAATAATTTCCAATAACCATAATAATCCACCGCATTCGTTTTAGTGATACGCAAGGCTTTTTTAGCAGTATAATTAAGGTGTCCAGAATCAAAAGCTTTATCTACGCAGTACGATTCATTATGCCCAGCAGAGATATTATTATCACTATCTAGCTGTTGTCGAATTAGATTTCTATGAGGCGTATTCGTAGCGGTTTCAAATATTTTAACTCCCATTTCATCGCCTACAGTATAATCCTTTTCGTTGACTATCACTAATAATTTTATGTCTGCTGGCATTGCTTCATAAGTGGCTAACTTTCCGGCTTTAAAAGGGCCTGTTCCTGGTGCACAAAGAAAGATACCTTTAGGTTTTGGAATACTATATTTTTCCCAATTTACCGTAATTTCTGCACCCAAAATACCACCATAGGAGTGACCGACAATACATAATTCTTCCTTTTTAGTTGGAATATGTTTACCACTTTCTTCAATTATTTTTAAAGCAGTTTGAATGCCTGTAATTACATTGGGCGAAAATTGCTGAGGTTTGGGCGAAAATACATTTTTCTGGTATCGAGGATAAATAATTGTATTTCCTTTTCGTACTAAATGTTTTATCCACTGCCCATAAATCATCGGATTATAGCCGCCATAGCCGTGAATAAAAACGATTAAATTAGTCGTTTTAGGTTTTGGAGAAGCGGGTTCAAATAACCAAAAACCATCTTCTGCTTCCGCATAATTATGAAATAGGACAGAATCATGTTGGTAAGTCGCACTGCCTGGGCCCGTTGTTGGTTGTTGGGGAATTTGCCCAAAGGCTGGAGAAATAGAAATTAGAAAGAAAAAAACAAACAAGTTTTTCATTATGCAGTGGATTATTTTTTAACAATTGGGTGATTTTCAAAGACAAATACTTAAAGGAAACGGATAAAACCTAATTTCGTTTTAGTATTTTCTTATCTTTATTAATATAGCAATGCCTTTGTCTGAATTGCATGTCAATATTCAATTTGACGACAGCTAATTATTAATCTCCTGCCAACCTTACCTTTACTTTTTCAATTCTCCGCCATTCTGTCATAAAAAAGACCAAAATCTAGCATTGGTATAAATTATGTACCCATTTATCAGATATTAAGCTTCCCTATAGAACGATAGATACCAATACTTGTTATCTTTGCGTTTTCAATTCAATAATAGACATTTAAACGAAATAATATAAACGACCCATGTTTGGATTTATAAAGAAATTGTTTGGTACTAAATATGATAGAGATGAGGCACATTATATGCCTTTTGTGGACCAAACCAATGAGGAATTTGCCAAATTGCAAAATCTTAGCCACGATGAATTGAGGAATAAGACCCTTGAATTTAGAGCAAGAATCAAAGAACATTTATCTGGTATTGATGAAGATATTCAGTCTTTAAAAAATCAAGCTAAGACAGAAGAAAATTTGTATGAAAAGGAATCTCTTTTTAAACAAATGGATGAAATTACGAAGGAGAGAGATAAGCATTTAGAAGATATTCTGAAAGAGTTATTACCAGAAGCTTTTGCGGTGGTTAAAGAAACGGCTCGTCGTTTTTCTGCTAATCAGAACATCATGGTTACTGTAACAGACCACGATAGAAACTTAGCTGGAAATACCAAGAAAAATTATATCACCATTGATGGAAATCAAGCTACTTGGAAAAATAGTTGGTTAGCTGCTGGTGGGGAGATTACTTGGAATATGGTGCATTATGATGTGCAGTTGATTGGTGGAATGGTATTGCATGATGGAAAGATTGCGGAGATGGCAACTGGGGAAGGAAAGACTTTAGTAGCTACTTTACCAGCCTATCTAAATGGTTTGTCTGGTCAAGGCGTTCACGTTATTACGGTGAATGATTATTTAGCTCGTCGAGATTGTGAATGGGTCGGCCCTATTTTTGAATTTTTGTATTTGACGGTGGATTGTATTGATAAATATAAACCCCACTCTCCACAAAGGGTAGCGGCTTATAATTGTGATATTACTTATGGAACAAATAACGAATTTGGTTTCGATTATTTGAGAGATAATATGGTGAAATCTGAAGAGGAAATGGTACAGGGAAAACACCATTTCTGTATGATTGATGAGGTGGATTCTGTTTTGATTGATGATGCTCGAACACCTTTAATTATTTCTGGCCCAGTGCCTAAAGGGGCAGAAGACCAAGAATATTTAGAGCTAAAGCCAAAGGTGGAGCGATTGATAAATGCACAGCGAAAAATAGCAGCAGATTATTTATCAGAAGCAAGAAAAGCATTCAACGCAGGGAATTTTGGTAATGGGGAAGGCGAAGTAGGATTGGCATTATTGCGTTCTTTTAGAGCCTTACCTAAGCATAAACCCTTAATTAAATTTTTAAGTGAAGAAGGCGTAAAAGTTGAATTACAAAATGCAGATAATTTTTATATGCAGGAGCAATCCAAAAATATGCATATAGCAGATGAGCCTTTATTATTTACGATTGACGAAAAGAACAGAAACGTTGAATTAACAGAACGTGGTGTTGAATATTTATCTAAAGGAGAATCTGACAATTCTTTCTTCGTAATGCCTGACATTACCTTGGAGATGATGGAAATCGAAGATGCAGAGGATTTAGAAGCCCCTCAAAAAGTAGAAGCAAAACAGAAATTATCTCAAGATTTTGCCGTTAAATCTCGTCGATTACACGCCGTCAATCAATTATTAAAAGCATATACGCTTTTTGAAAAAGATGACGAATATGTGGTGATGGACAATGAAGTAAAAATTGTCGATGAGCAGACAGGTCGGATGATGGAAGGTCGTCGATATTCTGATGGATTGCACCAAGCTTTAGAAGCAAAAGAAAATGTAAAAATTGGAGATATTACCCAAACGTATGCAACGGTAACTTTGCAAAACTATTTCCGAATGTACCACAAATTAGGTGGTATGACGGGTACAGCAGAGACGGAAGCAAGTGAACTTTGGGAAATTTATAAATTGGATGTAGTGGTGATTCCTACCAATCGACCAATTGTTAGAGATGACCGACAAGATTTAGTCTATAAAACAGAGCGAGAAAAATTCGATGCGGTAGTTAATGATATTGGGGTGTTGACTTCGCAAGGTCGTCCTGTTTTGGTAGGTACTACTTCGGTAGATATTTCTGAAAATTTAAGTCGAGTACTAAAAGCGAAAGGCATTGATCATAATGTCTTGAACGCAAAACAGCACCAACGAGAAGCGGATATTGTCGGAGAAGCAGGTAAGCCAGGAAAAGTGACGATTGCAACGAATATGGCAGGTCGGGGAACGGATATTAAGATCTCTGAGGAAGTTAAAAGAGCAGGTGGTTTAGCAATTATTGGTACAGAAAGACATGATTCTCGTCGAGTGGATAGACAGTTGAGAGGTCGGGCAGGTCGTCAAGGTGATCCAGGTAGTTCGCAATTTTATATTTCTTTAGAGGATAAATTAATGCGTTTATTCCAGTCAGAAAGAATTGCGAAACTGATGGATAAAATGGGACATGAGGAAGGAGAAGTTATCCAACACTCTATTGTTTCTAAGTCGATTGAACGAGCGCAAAAGAAAGTAGAGGAAAACAACTTCGGTATCCGAAAGCGATTATTGGAATACGATGATGTAATGAATATTCAAAGAGAGGCAATATACAAAAAACGTAAAAATGCACTTTCTGGAGAACGTTTATCGGTTGACTTAAATAATATGTTTTTGTCTTTGACAGAAAATGTGGCAGCAAGTCATAAAGAGGGAGGAACCTATGATACTTTCAAAATGGATTCTGTCGGATTAATTGGCTTTGATCCAAAGATTAGTAAGGAACAATTCGAAGAAAGTAGCACAGAGGAAATAGTAGAAATGTATCAAAACGAATTTGTTCAATATTATGATGCAAAAAGTGAGGATATAGCAACCGTTTTATTACCGATTATCAAAGATGTTCACGAAAACCAACCTCGCTATAAGGATATTCTAACGCCATTTACAGATGGTCGAAAAAATCCACTACCCATTGCTGCTAATATTAAAAATGCGGTGGAGTCGAATGGTAAAACGATTGTAAGTGATATTGAAAAAGCGGTTAGTTTAGCCTTGATTGATGATACTTGGAAAGAGCATTTGCGGTCAATGGATGAATTAAAAGATTCAGTACAATCCGCTTCTTTTGAGCAAAAGGATCCGTTGGTGGTTTATAAAATGGAAGCGTATAACTTGTTTGAAACTTTAGTGAATAGGGTCAACGAAGAAGTTACTTCTTATTTATCTAAAGGAACGTTGATTTTCTCTGGTGGAACGACTTTAGCGGAAGCTAAACAACGACAAACAGATTTTAGTAAAACCAATACCAATAGTGATACTAGAAGCGAAGACGTTGCTGCCCGTAGAGCAGCAGAAGGTGTCAGTCGTCGAAGAAAACCAGAAACTTTCAAAAGAGAAGAAAAGAAAGTTGGTCGAAACGAACCTTGTCCTTGTGGTAGCGGAAAGAAATTTAAGCGATGCCACGGCAGACAAGTAGCGAGCTAATTCAGTTGGCAGTAAACAGTAAGCAGGTTTGCAGTCAAATCTCGAAAAAATGACAATATCTAACTCCTATAAAAAAGAGCAATCGGCAATTCGTCGACTGCTCTTTTCTTTTCTATTGGCTTTATTTTATCTATTGCCAAATTTGTTAATAGCTCAAGAAAAAATAAAAGAAATAGCCATTGGTTATTCTATTATCCACGAAAAACTACCCGAAGGCTATAATTATACCCCATTATTCTTTACTGCAAGATTTCCGCTTCATCAATTTAAAGCCAAACGAAAAAGCTTTTTTACTGCCTTTGCAGAACCACAATTTATTTTAAATAATCCACCAAACCCTTTTCCAGCCACCTTTGAATTTGGCGTAAATTTAGGTTTTAAATATTTTATACCTTTTACTGAAAAAAATGGTCTTGCATTCGCGCTAAGTGCAGGGCCGCATTATTTGTCGCTAGAAACAAGCATCCAAGCGAAAGGCTTTATTTTTTCGGATAATATAGAAATGGGCTATTATCAGCAGCTTGGAAAACGGTTTGGCGGGAGCCTAAAATCAAGATTTAGGCATATTTCTAATGCAGGTTTTTTATCACCTAATATTGGCATTGATAATTTGTTTTTGATGGTGGGGTTTACTTGGAAAGTACTTTAATTTCAATTCGGTCATTAATCGCATGTTCTTCAATCGTACAATCTATATCCATCAAACAATTATTAAGTGGTTGTTGTCCGCCATAACCCTTGGCGACCAATCTATTTTTATCAATTCCTTTTCTTTGTAGATAATCAATAATCTCCTCTGCTCGTTTCTGAGTCAAGCTCATTTTTTCTTCGTAACTATTGAGGTTGGCAGTATGTGCCGCTACTTCGATAGTTAGCGTAGGATTTTTATTTAAAATAATGGCTGCCTTATCTAATTCTTTAGCAATTTTATAAGTGACAAAGTATTCGCCATCCAAAAATGCTATAGTAGGTAAGCCATATAGTTTTTTTGACCCTTTGTTTATTTCGGCTACATTTGTTAGTTGTAAAAAATCGGTTGGTTGACTAATTTCTTCTTTAGCTATTATTATTTCTTTTTCCTGGAATTCAGGCACTTTTTCTACTGGTATTTTTTCTTCTATAATAGCCACTTCGGTCTCTTTAGTTACTACCGTTTCAATAGGTGTTGAATTTATGGTAGAAGACATCATTTCTAAATGTTGTGCTTCCTTTTCTATAATAGTCGTTGTTTCGTGCACTTCATTAACATTAATGGCAATTGCTTGCGGAACAAAAGACAATAAAAATATATCATCATCGCCACCTGCTCTAGAAGAAGTAAATACGCCTTTTTCTTCCGCTTCATCAATAAAAATAGAAATATCATCAGCAGGGCTATTAATCGGTGCACCTAAATTAATGGGGCTTGCCCATGTTCCATCTTCTTTGATTTCCGTTACAAAAACATCAAAGCCGCCTAAACCCAAATGCCCTTTAGAACAGAAATAGAGTTTTCCAGTTGGATGCATAAAAGGAAAACCTTCATGCCCATCTGTATTAATTTGTTCGCCTAAATTTTCTGGCCGCCCCCATCTGTTTTTTTGTTTTCTAGAAACATAGATATCTGTGCCTCCTTGACCGCCTGCTTTGTCAGAAACAAAAAATAAAGATTTTCCATCTGGCGAAATTGCTGGATGCATATAATTAGAAGCTTTTCTGCAAAACGGAATAACCTCCGCTTTTTGCCAATTATTCCCATCATTAGATTTGGCTTCAAAAAGTTGTAAACAATAGGCATTTTGTTTGTTTAAAGAAGTTCCATTTCTAGTAAAAAACATGGATGAACCATTGGGTTGAAAAGTTGCCATACCTGTATTTTTTCGGGCATCGTTGATTTTAGAAATGTATTCTTTCGGTTCGCCAAAAGTACCATCTGGTAATGCTTCGCTATGGTATAACCGTAAATAACTTCTATCCGTAGCACCTGATTTGGTATCTAAAAATTTTAGCTTCCCTTTTCTGTCAGAAGTAAAGACAATTCCATTGTCCCAAAAAACGGGCGCATTATCATCTTCTTCAGAGTTTTGCGGAAAAGCAGTTGCCGTAGCATGTCCAAAATAGGGCTGTACTGTTTTAGCAAAATCGCAAGCGGCAATCATTCTATCTACCGTTTCATCTTCTATCTCAATAGCTGCATACTTACTAAACCATGCTTTAGCTTTATCATATTGGCCGCTACTCATTAGCGTTTCTGCGTAATAAAAATAGGATTTTGTTTTGGCTCTATCATTGGCAACTATTTCTTCGTATAAATCGGCAGCTTTTGCCATTTGGTTGGTAATCTTATAGCAAAAAGCTAATTTGCTCTTAATACTTAAATTCTTTTTCGTGACTAAGGCTTTTTGATAATGTGGTATAGCTAAAGCATATTTATCTTCTTTAAAAAGCTGGTTGGCTTTTTTTAAGTCCTTACTTTGACCAAGAATATTGACTTGAAATAGTAATAGAAGAATAGGTATAATAATTAAACGCATGGCAATTAATTTAGAGCATCAACAGAAATGCTTAACTTGCGAAAGGAGTTAATCTATAACACCTGCGCCTTATATATTATAACAAAAACTATGCGAAAAAGCGTTAAAAATAACCTAAATTAAGTAGTAGCCATGGCAAAACATTTGGAAACAGGAAAAAAAGGAGAAGATTTAGCCGTTCAATTTTTAAAAGATAAAGGATATGAAATATTGGAAACCAATTGGCGATTCCGTCGGTCAGAAGTAGACATCATCGCAAAAGATGGGCTTATTCTCGTTTTTGTAGAAGTGAAAACTCGCAGCTATGATTATTTTGGGAAGCCCGAATCTTTTGTTTCTGCTCGAAAAAAGGTGTTATTGCAAGATGCCGCTGCTGCCTATATGCATGAAATTAACCATACTTGGGAAATTCGCTTTGATATTATTGGTATCCTAATGCCGAGTCCTAAACATATTGAGATTAACCATTTTGAAGATGCTTTTTTTCCTGGACTATAAACACTCGTAGCAGATAAAAAACAAGTCGAATAATTGGTATCTCTAGATAATCAACTAAAAAATTGATATTGTGAAATTTACTATTATAACGTCTAATATCTGTGTCCCTTTATTAATCTGCGGTAGTGATTTTATAACACAGATTAATAAAGGGACACGGATATTTATCTTTTTTTAGCTGACGCTCTATCATTTCCCAAGGATTTTTTTATTCTTAGAAAAGATGAAGAATAAATGTTCAACTTGATAAAGTTAATTCATTAATGATTGATTTTTTGCGAATTGACTTTGTCGAATTAACATTTTATCCTTCCTCATTTATAGTTCATGGTTCTTTTAAGCGTTAATCAAATTAACATTTTTAACATTTATTTTGATAAATACAAGCATTTCGCCCAATTAGCCACCTTACTTTAGTAAACCAATAACCTCCACTTAACCGCTCTTAACATTAGAATCCTTCATTTTTGCTGCATGATTATTTGGAACAACAGCGAATTAATATTATAAAATTTTGCTGTGATTGTGTAACGAAAAAAATGAACCACCATGAAGAAGATTCAAAATGTATTAACCATAGTTGCGGTATTATTTAGTGCGAGCTTTTCTTTTGCTCAAGTATTTGTAGGCGTTAAAGCAGGTGTTTATACCTCTTTTATTGATGTAACTCAAGCTGCGGAAGGACTGACCCAAAATGTTGAAGGATTAACAACGCCTACGTTCGGTATCGTTTCCGAAATAGGCATCAACGAAAATTTTGCTTTTCAACCAGAATTGCTTTACACAACCAAAGGTTTTAGTGTAAACCAAGGTATTAATATCAATTTGGGCGGCTTCCCAATTCCAGCAGGCGTAACAGCTAGTACTAAAATTAATTACTTAGAAATGCCTTTATTGGCAAAATATAAATTTGGTAGCGAAGGCCTAAGATTTAATATTACCGCAGGGCCAGTTTTAAGCTATGCGGCTAATGCACAATTAGTGACTCGTGCCAACCTTTTATTGGATATTAATCCGCTCAAAACGAATATTGATTTAGATGCTTTGAATTACGAAAGATTAGAAGTAAGTGCGAGTATTGGTGCAGGCATGGCTTATGAAACTAGCGGCGGTGAATTCTTTGTGGATGCTCGATATGTTCACGGTTTTTCCGATTTATATAATGCGCCTGTCGTTGACTTAAATTTAAAAAATAGAGGAATCGGTGTGACAGTAGGCTATAAAATGAACCTGTAAATTTAACAAATCTATATTACTCTTCCTAAGCTACTCAAAATATTTAGAAGACCGTCAGTATAATCGCATAATTGCTAATAATTTTTTATTGTCCAAATTTTAAAATAAGTGACTAGATAACCGTTTCTTACTAAGCAAAGTATTTATTTTGTAGAAAAATTAATGCGACCATGTATCGACTCTTTCTGCTTTGCTTATTTATTTTTTTGCCTGCCTGTCAAGAACAACCAAAGCCCAAAGTAGCTGGTAAAGGAGTAATCCCTTACAAAAAAATAAAAGGGATTACCATGGGTGTGGTTGCCTATCAAATGACTTATCAAGATGACAAGAATTTAGTATCACATGCTACAGTTGATTCTTTATTAGCCGCATTCAATCAAGGAAATTCTCATTATGAGTCTACTTCGACCATTTCTAAATTTAATCAATCTGAAAAAGGAATCACTATTGAGCAGCGTGGTTTTGATCAACATTTTATTAAAAATGTACTATTAGCTCAAAAAGTTGTCAAAGAAACAAATGGTTATTTTGACCCTACCGTTGCACCTTTAATGAAGTATTATGGTTTTAGAAAAAAAGAAATAAAAGGCGTTACTACAATAGATACAACTAAGGTTATGGAAATTATGGCTACCCTTGGTTTTGATAAAATAAGTATTCAAAAAAAAGGGAATCAATTTCTTATTCAAAAAACAAATCCTCGAACACAATTAGATTTTAGTGCCATTGCTAAAGGATATGCCCTTGATGAAGTCGGTCATTTTTTTGAGCAGCAAGGAATTCATAATTATTGGATAGATATAGGTGGCGAATCGAGAACTAGAGGTAAAAGCCCAAGCGGGCGCTGGTGGCGAATTGGTATCCAAGACCCCCGTGGCCCTAGAAATACGCCCATTGCCGTAGCGAATATGGAGAATTTGTCGATGGCAACTTCTGGAAATTACGAAAGTTTTCGAATTGTTGATGGCAAAAAAATAGGACATACCATGAATCCCAAAACTGGTTTTCCTGAGTTGAATAACTTGTTAAGTGCGACTGCTTTTGCAGCCGATTGTAGTATAGCGGATAGTTATGCAACTGCATTTATGACAATGGGTATGGAAAAAGCGTTTAACTTAGCGCAAAAATCACCAAAAATTGAGACATACTTAGTATATTTCGACGAAAAAGGAACGGTTCAAACTAAATATACAGCGGGTTTAGAAGGGGTAATTGATGATTTATAAATCTCAACTTAACGACTCAGGATAGGGAAGTTACTTGATAATAGGATTATCGAATTACTTTAAATGCTCTACACATCTAAAATAAACGTAATGAAATTAAATCTCGACCGAGATTTGTGCTTTTTTGATTTGGAAGCTACTGGATTAAATGTAATTCGAGACCGAATTGTACAAATTGCCATCATCAAATATTCTAAAAAAGACAAAGACCCTGAGCAATTAACCATGATGATTAATCCTGGTATTCCCATTTCTGAAGAAGCCATGGAAGTACACGGAATTACGCCAAAGATGTTATCGAATAAGCCGACTTTTCAACAAGTAGGACAAAAGATCTTTGATTTTATTGGAAATTCAGATTTGGCAGGATATAATTCAAATCGTTTTGATATCCCGATGTTGATGGAAGAATTTGCGAGAGTAGGGATTGAATTTGATGTATCTAAACGGCGATTAATTGATGTCCAACGACTTTTTTATAAAATGGAACCTCGGACATTGAAAGCAGCGCTTAAGTTTTATTGTGGTAAGGAAATGGTGAATGCTCACGATGCTTTGGCGGATGTAGAAGCAACGATAGATGTTTTTAAAGGACAATTGGAAAGATACGAAGGCGTAGATTTAGTAGATGCGGATGGAAATGTAATTGAAGCGCCGATTAAAAATGACATGCAAGTCATTCACGATTTTACAAGCGACTTAAAAACGATAGATGCGACCCAGCGTTTAAAATATGATCAAAATAAGGTGGTGGTTTTCAATTTTGGTAAATATCAAGGTAAACCAGTAGCAGAAACTTTATATAAAGATCGACAATATTATAATTGGATTTTGAATAAAGAATTTTCTTCGCAGGTCAAGCAAATTGTTAAACGATTGGTGAAAGAGTATGGTAAAGAACAACGGAATGGGTGAAATAGTTAGCAGTTGCCAATTACTAGTTGCCAATTACCAGTTCAAGTTGACTGGAAATGGGAAATTTGCTAAATCATTAGTGCTCAGCCAACAATTGGCAGCATTAATGGTCGTTTGTCTATTTTTTACTGCCTGTTTTCAACCTGAAAGTGGCTGTTTAGATGTAGAAGCTAAAAATTTTGAGTTAACCGCTGATGAACCTTGCGATAGCGATAATTCAGCGACTAGTTGTCCTTGTACTTACCCTGTGTTATCTTTCGGTACCATGAATTATGTAGTGGAGAAGTTAGACTACCAGCCCGATGCTTTTTATCGAATAGACACCCAATACATTCGTATTCAAAGCATTCAGTTTTACCTAAGTGGATTCCAATTTAGAAGAACTTCGGGCGAATGGATTGGTGTAGAAGATACGATTAGTTTGGTTGTGCTTAATGAGGAAAATCAACTAGAGACACAGTTACTAACAGATGATTTTTTATTAATCAATCAACAAAACAGCATTGATATAGGAGCGATTAAACAACATGGTACTTTTGATAGTTTGCGTTTTGTGTTAGGGATAGAAGCACCAGCCAATTCTACTGCCCCGGATTCTATTACTAATACGAGTCATCCTTTAGCTGAATCAGAGATGCATACAGGGAATCAAGAAACTGGTTATATTTTTAATCGACTTATTTTCCATAGAGATACCTTCTCCGAAACAGCGTCAATAACGTTAAATATTACTGCCGCTGATTTTACCCAACAAACTAATTTAATGGAACTTAAAATGCCATTTTTTTACGAAACACCCATTGGAAAGGATTTTTCACTTGGAACTTTGCAAGTTGATCAGGCAAAATGG